>JAEXPG010000275.1 GCA_023447015.1 Verrucomicrobiota bacterium | reverse complement strand
AGGCGGCTCCGTGCGGTGTGGCGTCCACGTTGTACGAGCCGGCCGCCGTTTCGCCGAACGAGCGTGCCACGGTGCCGTTCCCCAGGGCGAGCGAGGCGCGGCCGGAGGCGGTCGTCTTCATGCCCAGGGCGGTCGCGGAGAGGCCCGTGGCCTTCGTGCCATTGCCGAACGCGACCGCGGTGATGCCGCTCGCGGTCGTCCGCAGGCCGAGCGCCGTCGAGAGATAGCCGCTCGCGGTCGTGTAGGCGCCCATCGCCACAGAGGAGCCGCCGCTCGCGACCGAGTAGCTCCCGCCGGCCAGCCCACCCTCCCCGGTGGCGACAGTCGAGTAGCCCAGCGCATGGGAAAGATCGCCGGTCGCCTTCACCTCATAGCCCAGGGCAAACGCCAGGATGCCACTCGCCTCCGCCCCCATGCCCGCAGCGAACGAGAGCGGACCGCTGGCGGTCGTGTTGTAGCCGAACGCCGTCGAGTAGGTGCCGAGCTTCGCCTGGTCCCACTGGCCCGCGTCGACCGTGCCGGCGCGGAACGCGGAGTAGCCCGGGATGAACTGCATCCGCGTACCCGGACCGGCACCCAGGGAGATTGTCGTCGTCCCGCCGAACGGTTGCCCGGTGCTGAAGTCCGGACCGGGGCCGCGCACGATGAGACCATCGGCGCTGGTGAAGGTGTTCGGCGCATCCAGCTGCGCATAGCGCGGCGTGGTGCCGGTCGTCTGGGCGTGGAGGCCGGACACGGCCGCCGTGGCCGCCACCGCGGCCAGGATCGTGATGTTCAGTGTCTTCATGGGAGTATCCTTGTTGTTGCAGTCGCGCCGGTCCGCTCCGCCCGTCCTCCGGCCGGGCCCTCCGAGGAGGTCGACCGTGGGCCGGTCCCGCAGCGGTGAAGTCCCGCCGGCGCAGTCCATCGGCAGGTGATGCCGCCCGCACCGGCCTGTCGCAGCGGAATTTGGACCAGTGGTCGGCCGGGATGGTTGGCGGGCCGCCTCGTCCGCGAGCTGCCACCGCCACCTGGCGGCGCCCCGGCCGCGGTCTCACGACCGAACACGGCATTTCCCAGACCCGCCTAAACACCTTGCCGCCCGGCGGCCGCTGCGGCTTCCTCCCCCAAACCCTATCTCCATGCCTTTCCGCGTCACGAAGGCCCTCATCACCGCCGCCGGCCCGGCCCAGCGTCGCCTGCCGCTCCAGACCCTCACCGATCGCGACGGCGCCCAGAAGCCCGCGCTCGCCCTCATCCTCGACGAGCTCATCGCCGCCGGGATCGAGCGGGTCGGGCTCGTGCACGCCCGCGGCGCCCGCGCCGCCTACGAGTCCGTCCTCGCCCCCTATGCGGCGAAGCTGACGTTCATCGAACAACCCGCGCCGCAGGGCTACGGCCACGCCGTCCTCTGCGGGCGCGAGTTCGTGGGCGGCCAGCCCTTCCTGCTCCAGGTCAGCGACCACCTCTACGTCTCCCAATCCGCGAAGAGCTGCACGCGACAACTCCTCGACATCGCCGAGACCGAGGACTGCGCCGTCTCCGCCGTGCAGTCGACCCACGAGGGCCAGCTCCAGTACTACGGCACCGTCGGCGGCTCGCTCGTCCCCGGCCGCCGCGGCCTCACCGCCATCGAGCGCGTACTGGAAAAGCCGACACCAACTCTCGCCGAGCAGCACTGCCTCGTGCCCGGTCTGCGCGCCGGCTACTACCTCTGCTTCTTCGGCATGCACGTGCTCACCCCCGCGCTCTTCGACCTTCTCGCCACCGACCAGCAGGCCAACCCGGCCGCCAAGCTCGGGCTCTCCCCCGCCCTCAACGCCCTCGCCGGCCGCGAGAAGTACCTCGCCGCCGTCCTGGACGGCCGCCGCGCCAACCTCGAGGCCAGCTTCGGCCTGCTGCGCGCGCAGATCGCCCTCGGCCTCAGCGGCGCCAGCCGCTCCGACATCCTTGCCCTCCTCGCCGAGGAGCTCGCCCTCGCCGCCGAGACGAAGAAGGGGCAGGAGGTCCCGAAGGAATAAGGGCCCCGTCCTCCCTTCTCCTCCTCCCCGCCCGACCCATTTCCCTCCCTCCGGTTTTCCGCCGTGTCTCCTCACCTCCTTTCCCTCGTCGAAGGCCGCGACTCCGCCGCCGCCCCGCAGTATTTCGAGCAGGTCTGCCGCGCCGCCACGCGCGCCCAGCTTGAGACGATGGCCGCCGAGCTGGAGGCCTTCCGCCGCACGACGCCGAACTTCTACCACCGCGTCCGCGCCATCTTCTTCCTCGAGGCGATCCACCGCTATTTCCTCCCGCCGCACTTTCCCGCCGACTCCGCCGGCTCGATCCCGTTCGAGGGCCACCAGCACGCGCTCGAGCGCCGCTTCGAGGAGGCGATCGACACCTTCCTGCGCCACCAGCGCGAACACGGCGCCAGCGACGCCCTGAGCAGCGCCCTCGCCGCCGCCTACCACGGTCTCGAGTTCAAGACCCTCGCCCAGCAGGTGCAGAAGACCGTGCGCACCGTCCGCGGCAACCAGTGGATGTTCCGCACCGGCCACCCGCTCGACTACCCGCTGCGCCTGCGGTCGGAAATGCTCCCGCCCGGCGGCGATGCGCCCGCGCCGATCCTCTTTGAGGAAACTCCCGTCCGCATGGACCTCAGCCACGCGGGCTGGTCCGACATCTTCTTCCTCGGGATGGACTACCCCGAGGGCGCGAAGGTCCTCAACCTCTCCATCGACCTCGGCGTCTTCGGCCGCGACAAGGAAACCCGCCCGCCCGTCTGCGCCTTCCTGCGCGTGATCGACGAGCCGGTCCTGCGCCTCGTCAGCGTCGACCTCGGCGCCAGCGCCGACGTCACCTCGCTCGGCGACCTCTTCGACTTCGCGAAGGACTACCTCGGTCTCCTCAAGGCCGCGGTCATCGCCTCGGGCGTCGTCCCCTCCGGCCTCGAGGGATCCGGCCACGATCTGGCGGAAATCCTCTCCCGCCTCGCCGGACCCGGCCGCGGCCTCGAGCTGGTGTCCCAGGTGCGCGACATCCCGAAAGGGTCGCGCCTCGCCGTCTCGACCAATCTCCTCGGCTGCCTCATCGCGCTGCTCATGCGCGCGACCGGCCAGACCGGCGCGCTCACCGGCGAACTCACCGAGCCCGAACGCCGCACCGTCGCCAGCCGCGCCATCCTCGGCGAGTGGCTCGGGGGCTCCGGCGGCGGCTGGCAGGACTCCGGCGGCGTGTGGCCGGGCATCAAGTTGATCGAGGGCGAGCTCGCCCAGGTGGGCGATGTCGAGCACGGCGTCCGCCGCGGCCGCCGGCTCCCCCGCCACCGCGTGTTCGACGAGAAGGCCGCCTCCGCCGCCACGCGCCAGGCGCTGCAGGACAGCCTCATCCTCGTCCACGGCGGCATGTCGCAGAACGTCGGCCCCATCCTCGAGATGGTCACCGAGAAATACCTCCTGAAGCTCGAGCGCGAATGGCGCGCCCGCCTCGAGGCCGGCGACATCCTCCGCGGGATCATCGAGTGCCTGAAGACCGGCGACATCGCGAAGCTCGCCGAGCTCACCACCCGCAACTTCTTCGGCCCGATCCAGACCATCATCCCCTGGGCCTCCAACGCCTACACCGAACGCCTCATCGCCGAGGCGCGCACCCTGCTCGGCCCGGCCTTCCGCGGCTTCGTCATGCTCGGCGGCATGTCCGGTGGCGGCATGGGCTTCTGGGTCGACCCCAAGGAGAAGCCCCGCGCCCGCGAGGTCCTCCTCGAGCTCATGCGCCGCACCAAACGCGACCTGCAGCACGCGCTGCCCTTCGCGATGGACCCGGTCGTCTACGACTTCTCGCTCAACCCGCGCGGCACCTCCGCCCAGCTCCTCGCCGGCGACCGCGCGCTCTTCTCGCCCGAGTACTACCTCTACCGCGTGCCCGGCTGGGTCCGCCAGGATCCGCGCACGCTGCCCGACGCCGCCCGCCGCGACCTCGAGCGTTTCCTCGCCCGCCACCTCGGCGCCGACAACAACGCCGGCCTCTCCACCGCGCTGCTCCACCGCCTCTTCCCGCCGCCGGCCTCCGGCGGCGGCGCGCAACGCGGCGGCCGGACCCTGCGCGAGCTGCTCGACGAGAACGGCTTCGATCCCCTCCAGCACGAGCAGATCCGCGCCGACCTCCTCGCCGGCCGCATCGGTCTGCCGCAGAACCGCCTGCCCGTCTCCGCCGCCGTCGAGGACGTCCGCCCCGGCGACGTCCTGCCGATGTATTCGCCGAACGGTTCAGACTCCGCCCGCGGCTTCGGATTGCTGCGCGACGGCGCGGTCGCCGTCGTCACCCTCGCTGCCGGCGCCGGCAGCCGCTGGACACAGGGCGCCGGCACGGTGAAGGCGCTGCACCCCTTCGCCAAGCTCGGCGGCCGCCACCGCAGCTTCCTCGAGGTCCATCTCGCCAAGAGCCGCCGCGCCGGCCGCGCCGCCGGCGCCGAGGTCCCGCACCTCTTCACCACCAGCCACCTCACCCACGAGCCGATCCGCGCCTTCATCGAGAAGCACCGGAATTTCGGTTACACCGGCCCGCTCCTGCTCTCGCCCGGCCGCTCCATCGGCCTGCGACTGATCCCCACCGCGCGCGACCTGCGTTTCCAGTGGGAGGAGACCGCGCACCAGGTGCTCGACGTCCAGCAGGAGAAGATGCGCCAGAGCGTCCGCAAGGCGCTGCTCGACTGGGCGGTGAAGACCGGCGAGGGCCGCGACTACACCGACAACCTCCCGCCGCAGAGCCTGCACCCCGTCGGCCACTGGTTCGAGGTCGCCAACCTCCTGCGCAACGGCGTGCTCCGCGACCTCCTGCGCGACCGCCCGCAGCTCAAGCATCTCCTTCTCCACAACATCGACACCCTCGGCGCCGACCTCGATCCCGCGATGCTCGGCCGCCACGACCGCGAGGCGCGCCCGCTCTCCATCGAGGTGATCCGCCGCCGGCTCGAGGACCGCGGCGGCGGGCTGGCCCGCGTCGGCGGCCAGCTGCGCCTCGTCGAGGGCATGGCCCTCGCCCGCGAGGAGGACGAGTTCAAGCTCACCTTCTACAACACGCTCACCTGCTGGATCGCCATCGACCCCATGCTCGCGCTCTTCGGCCTCGACCGCGCCGCGCTGGCCGACGCCGACCGCGTCGCCGCCGCCGTGCGCAATCTCGCCGCGCGCATGCCGACCTACGTGACGCTCAAGGACGTGAAGAAGCGCTGGGGCAACGGCCAGGAGGACATCTTCCCCGTGCTCCAGTGGGAGAAGCTCTGGGGCGACATGACCACGCTCCCCGAGGCCAACACGCTCTTCATGGCCGTCCCGCGGCCCCGCGGCCAACAACTCAAGGAACAGGCCCAGCTCGACGGTTGGCTGCGCGATGGCTCCGCCGCCTACATCGAGAAGCTCTGCGCCTGGGAATAGGCACCTCGGCCAACCCGATCCCGTGGCTTTGCCGTCTCGGGATCGGGAAACATAGACCAAGCACGCCCCACCCATGGACTTCGAGTTCCCCCTGCTGCAGATCGTCCTGCAAGCCCTCGTCCACAGCCTGCCCTCGCTCCTCGTGAGCACGGTGGCGGTCGTGATCCTGCTCCGCCGCCGCGGGCCGGTGCAGGCGACGCTCGGGTTCGGCCTGATCGGCGCGCTCGCCCTGCTGATCCCGGCCATCAACGGCGCCCTCGCCATCCTGCACCTGCCGATCGCCTCGTACTCGTGGATCTACCGGGTCGTCGGCGTGATCACGGTCCTCGCCCACGCCGGTGCGTACGTGCTGATCCTGCTCGGCCTGCTCAAGCTCCTGCCCCGCCCCCCCGGCAACTGACCGGGGCCGCGCCGCGGCGGCCCGCCGCCCGCGATATACGGCCCGGCGGACCCGCTCCCGCCCA
>JAEXPG010000014.1 GCA_023447015.1 Verrucomicrobiota bacterium | reverse complement strand
ATGCCGCCCCCACCCACCTCTCCCGTCCCGACCAAATAACCCGACGACCGTCGACTTATTTGGTCGGAAGGTGCCACGTCCCCCGCTCCGCCGGCCGCCACCCCGGTCACCAGCACAGCGGCCAGAGGGCCTCAGCCCCAAACCTTTCCGCGTTCACCACCCCGGCCGACCGCCCTCTCCGACCAAATAAACCGACGGTCGTCGGGTTATTTGGTCGGAGGACGGACGGCGGGCGCCGGCGGTTCGCCAACACCAACGGATCGCCTAGCCTTCGCCGCTCATGGATCCACGCTCGCACACCGATTTTCCCTTCCTCCGCGAAGCCATCGCGCTCGCCCGGACCGGCGCGGCGGGCGGCGTCGGCGGCCCCTTCGGCGCAGTGGTGGTGGCCGGGGACCGCATCGTCGGCCGCGGCCAGAACCGAGTGACGAGCACCAATGACCCCACCGCCCACGCCGAGGTCGTCGCCCTCCGCGACGCCTGCGCGGCGCTCGGTCGTTTCCACCTCGCCGGCGCCACGCTCTACACCAGCTGTGAGCCGTGCCCGATGTGCCTCGCCGCCGCCTACTGGGCGCACGTCGACCGCATCGTCTACGCCTGCACCCGTGACGATGCCGCCGCGATCGGCTTCGACGACGCGTTCCTCTATCGCGAGCTCGTCGCGCCTCCCTCCACGCGGCGCATCCCGGAAATTCCGCTCCTGCGCGACGAGGGCCTCGTCGCCTTCCGCGAGTGGACCGACAACCCCCGCCGCATTCGGTACTGAAGCCCCGCACGCCGGCGCGGGCCGCCGACCCGAGGAACACCGCCGCTCCGCCACCGCACCGCGTTCCCCGCGGAATCTGGTTTGAAACAGCACGGGCCGCCCGGTCTGCTCGGCGGTTCATGCTCAGCCCCCGCACCATCACCGCCCTTCCCCTCCTGCTCGCTGCCGGCGCGTTCGCGCAGTCGGCCGCGGAACCGGTCGTGCAGCTCGACCCGTTCACCGTCACCGCCCATCCCTCCGGCGCCGACGAGCGCGCCGCCGCCGTCTGGGTCGTCACCCCCGACGCGACCGCGCTGCCGGCCGTCCGCCTCGCCGACCTGCTGCTCGGTGTGCCCGGCCTCACCATCGACCAGCCCGGCGGCCCGGGCGGCCGCTCCACGCTCTACCTGCGCGGCGGCGAAGAGAACCACTCCATCGTCTTCCTCGACGGCATCCCGCTCAACGACCCGACCAACAACCGCGGCGGCGCCGTCGACCTCTCCATCCTCGAGCCCGCGCTGCTGCGCTCGGCCGCCGTCGTCCGCGGCGCCGCCTCCGTGCGCCACGGCCCCGACGCCCTCGCCGGCGTCGTCCACCTCGGCGGCCAGACCGCGCCGACCAACGAGACCACGCTCCTCGCCGAGGGCGGCAACGACGACTACCGCCGCGGCGCCTTGAGCACCAGCCGCGTGCTCGCCGACGGCAAGTCCTCGGTCCAGCTCGGCCTCGCGGGCACCGACGACGGCACCATCGCCGAGGGCAGCCAGGCCCAGCGCCGCTTCTTCCGCGGCGCCTTCAACACCAGCTTCGGCTCGACCAACCTCCAGGTCGCCCTCTGGCATGCCCGCCACGACGCCGACTCCTTCCCCGACGAGAGCGGCGGCATCGAGTACGCCGTGCTGCGCGACCTCGAGCACCGCGAGGACCGCCAGACCGCCGGCTCCGTCCGCCTCGACGGCAAGGCCGGCGACGGCCGCTGGACCGCCTCGGCCGACGTCGCGCAGTTCGACGCCTTCGTCACCTCGCCCGGCGTCGTCGCGCCTCCGGACAATCCCTACGCCGGCGTGCCGGCCAGCACCGACGACACCCGCCTGCGCCGCTACCGCGCCGGCCTCGGCTACGAGCAGGACTTCGCCCACTGGATCACCGCCGTGGGCCTCGATGCCCAGCGCGAGGAGGGCCGGGACCGCGGCTCGCTCCAGTTCGGGCCGATGACCATGCCGACCAGCTTCTCCACCGACCGCGACCGCCTCGGCGCCTACGCCGAGACCAGCGGCCCGCTCTGCCAGACGGTCACCCTCGTCGCCGGCGCCCGCGCCGCCCACTACGACGACGGCAAGACCCGCGGCACGTTCCGCGGCGGCCTGCTCGGCAAGATCGACGCCGCCACCCAGTGGCGCCTCAACGCCGGCACCTCCTTCAAACCCGCCAGCTTCTACGCGCTCGCGAGCCCGCTCGTGGGCGACCCGAACCTGAAGCCCGAGCGCGCCCGCTCGCTCGACGCCGGCCTGCGCCGCACGTTCGCCGGCGGCCGCCTCCTCGTCGATCTCACCGGGTTCGTGACCCGCATCCGCGACGGCGTCGACTACGACCCGGTGCTCGGCCGCCTCGTCAACCGCAACGGCATCCACAGCCGCGGCGCCGAGCTGGCCACGACCTGGCGCGCGCTCGACACCCTCGCGTTCGCCGGCTCCCTCACCTACACCGACGGCCACACCAGCCCCGGCGGCGAACGTCTGCGCTCGCGGCCGGAGTGGCGCGGCGGTGTGTCCGCGACATGGACACCAGTTCCGGTGGTCGACCTGAGCGCGGCACTGACCGCCTCCGGCGACATGCCGGACAACTCGAAGCCCACCGGCGCAGTGCTGGTCGGCGGTTGGGCCCGCCTCGATGTCGCCGCCCGCTGGCACGTGACCAAGCAGTTCGCCGTGACCGCCGCCCTCGACAACGCCCTCGACCAGACCTACGCCGAGGCCGTCGGTTTCACCGCCCCCGGCCGCCGTCTGCGGCTCGGCGTGCAGGCGCAGTTCTGAACTGCCCGCACTGGCGCGCCGTGCCCCTCGCCACGGCGACCGCCGCAAAAAGTTAAACCCGCCGGACGCCTCCATGCGCCCGGCGGGTGACCCAAACAAACACATGCAGCGAGGTGCATCGACCGGCCCGGGCGTGGGCCCCGGACCGGCCGACCACCGAAGATCATGCGACCGCGATCTTGCGCGGTTTGATCGCCTCGGCCTTGGGCAGCGTCACCCGCAGCACGCCGTCGCGCAGTTCGGCGACCACCTTGGCGGCGTCGAACGTGTTGTCGTGCGACAGCGTGAGGCTGTAGTCGGCCACGGGCGTCTCGCGATAGAGCTGCGTCCAGCCCTCGGGTTTCTTCCAGGCACGGCGGCCGACGATCGTCAGCTCGCCCTCGTGGATGGTGAGTTCGAGGCCGTCCTTGGCGACGCCGGGCAGCCACACCTCGAGACCGAACGCATCGGCGTTCTCCTTGATCTCATAGCGCGGAGTCAGGGTGGCCAGACCGGCGGTCTCGCCGGCGGCGGACTCGGTGCGACGGGTGGACGGGAGCAGGGTGCTGAAGAGCGACATGACAGGTTCCTCCAGGAATGTTTTCGGGTTGGTGGGTGGTTCGGGGGTGGAAGCGCGGCGGATCACTTGACCTCGACCGTGACCTTGCGCGGCTTGGCCTCCTCGCGTTTCGGCAGCGTGACGGTGAGCACGCCGTTCTCGTAGGCGGCGGCGACCTTGTCGGCCTGCACCGCCTCGGGGATGGAGATGGAGCGGGAGAACTCGACCGCCTCCCCGGCCTTGCCGTCGGCGGAGAACGTCTTCCGCGAGCCGGAGATGGTCAGGTAGTCGTCGACCATCTCGACGTTGATGTCCTTGCGGTCGACGCCCGGCAGCTCGGCGCGCACATAGGTGTTGTCCTTGTCCTCGTAGAGATCGACGGCGAACCGGTTGCCCCGGTCGGCGGCGAACTCCGGCGCCAGCGAGAGCATCTCACCCAGCGCGTTGTTGAAGAGCCGGTCGAACTCGCGCTCGAACGAGACCACCGGATTGCGTCCGGCGAAGCCGTAGAGGGGAGCGAGGGCGGCGGCGGCGGGTTGGTGATAGCGAACGATCTTCATGGCGGATCCTTTCTGGTGGTGAGTTTCGGTTGAGAGAGTGGTTGCTCGAACTGCCACCAAAGTTGCAGGACCGGTGCCGCGCCTGGCACACCCGCTTCTCGTTGAGGCTGAAGCAACTTCCCCCGGCCCGCCGCGGCGTCGCTGTGTCAGCCTGACCAACCGTGGCACGCGACCGGGAAAATCCGGCACGGCTGCCCCGGCCGCCGAAACGCGGCGCGGGCCGGTCCCGACTCCACCGTTGCCACCGGAGGCGGCGTGGCGCTTCCTCGCCCGCATGCCCTTCGATTTCGACCGCATCATCGACCGCCGCGACACCGGCAGCGAGAAATGGGAACGCTACGCCGGCCGCGACGTGCTCCCGATGTGGGTCGCCGACATGGACTTCGCCTCGCCGCCCGGCGTGCTCGCGGCGCTCCACCGCCGGGTCGACCACGGCGTGTTCGGCTACACGCTCCCGCCGCGCTCCGCAGTCGAGGCGGTCGTGGCCCACCTCGCCGAGCGCTACAGTTGGAAGGTCGACCCGAGCTGGCTCGTCTTCACCCCGGGCGTGAACCGCGGCATGAACCTCGTCTGCCGCGCCGTCGGCGAGCGGGGCGACGCCGTCGTCGTGCCGTCGCCGGTCTATCCGCCGTTCTTCGGGGCCGTCGCCAATTCGCAGCGCCGCCTCATCGACATCCCGCTCGTGCGCCGGCCCGGCGAGCGTTGGGAGTTCGACTTCGTCGCCCTCGCCGACCGCACGCCGAAGGACGCCCGCCTGCTGCTGCTCTGCCACCCGCACAACCCGGTGGGCCGCGCCTGGACGCGCGCCGAGCTCGCGCAGCTCGCCGCCTTCTGCCTCGAGCGCGATCTCTGGATCTGCTCCGACGAGATCCACGCCGGCCTCGAATTCGACGGCCGCCAGCACGCGCCGCTCGCCACCCTCTCGCCCGCGATCGCCGCACGCACCATCACGCTCCAGGCGCCGAGCAAGGTCTTCAACCTGCCCGGCCTCGGCCTCGCCTACGCCGTCGTGCCCGACGCCGACCTCCGCAAACGCATGCTCGGCGCCCGCGCCGGTCTCGTGCCGCCCGACCTCTCGCCGCTCGCCTACGCCGCCACCGAAGGCGCCTATCGGGAGGGCGAGCCGTGGCGCCGCGAACTCGTCGCCTACCTCCAGGCCAACCGCGACCACCTCGCCGCCTTCCTCGCCCGGGAGACGCCCGAGCTGAAGCTCTCGCCCGTCGAGGCCACCTACCTCGCGTGGATCGACGCCACCGCCCTCGGCCAGGCCGAGCCGGCCAAGTTCTTCGAGCAGCACGGCCTCGGCCTCAACGACGGCGCCGGGTTCGGCGCGCCGGGGTTCGTCCGGCTGAATTTCGGCTGCCCGCGCGCCACGCTCGACGAGGGCCTGCGCCGCCTCCGCGCCGCCGTCGTCGCCGCGCGGGCCGCCCACTGAGGCCCGCCGCCGCCCGTGGCGGACACGCTCCGACTCCACTATTCCGGTACACGCGCCGCGCCCGGCACGATCGTTCCGCGTTGGGGCGGTGCTCCCCAGGCCACCCGACAAGCGCGCCCGTCGCGGATCCGGCGCCCACCCAGCCCCGGCCTCCGCAGTGCGCTCCGCCTTCGTCCCCGTCATGACCTTCGGCGGTCCGCAGAAGCCGGGCCGCGCGGCCAACCACCGGAATTGATCCGAGGTTAATGCTTCCAGCCGTCGCGAGGAGGGCACCGCGCTTGTCGGACCATACGCCGAACCCAAGCTGGGGACCGTCTCTTCCCCCGGTAACCCAACCCTCATCCCTATGGCAACAGCCCCTGCTCCCACCGCCGCGCGTGCCCGCACGCAGTCCGGCGGCACCACCCCCAACTACCTGCCCGCGCTGGCAGTGCTCACCTCCCTCTTCTTCATGTGGGGGTTCCTGACCTGCCTGAACGACATCATCATCCCGCACCTCAAGGCGGTCTTTGAACTGACCTACTTCCGGGCGATGCTGGTGCAGTTCTGCTTCTTCGCCGCCTACGCGATCATGTCCGTGCCCTCCGGTCTGATCGTCGAGAAGGTCGGCTACAAGCGCGGCATCATCATCGGCCTCGGCGGCGCGGCGCTCGGCTGCGTGTTGTTCTATCCCGCCGCCGGTATCCGCTCCTTCGAGCTCTTCCTCTTCGCCTTCTTCGTCCTCGCCTCGGGCATCACGCTCCTGCAGGTCGCCGCCAACCCCTACGTCGCCATCCTCGGCAAACCCGAGACCGCCTCCTCCCGCCTCACGCTCACGCAGGCCTTCAACTCCCTCGGCACCACCATCGCGCCCTACTTCGGCTCGGTGCTCATTCTCGCCAACGCGGTGAAGAGCCCGGCCGAGCTCAAGGCCATGAGCGCCGCCGAAGTCGTCGCCTACAAGGCCGCCGAGGCCAGCTCCGTGCAGCTGCCCTATCTCGGCCTCGCCGGCGCGCTCCTCCTCGGCGCCGTCGGCATCGCGCTCTGCCGCCTGCCCAAGATCGAGGCCGCCGACGCCTCCGGTGAGGGAGCCAACGGGACCGTCGATCACCTCCACGCCAGCGCCTGGGGCTACCGCCACCTCGTGCTTGGCGCCGTGGGCATCTTCACCTACGTCGGCGGCGAGGTCGCCATCGGCAGCCTCATCGTGAACTACCTCCTCGAACTCCGCATCGAGGGCATGACCGAGGTCGGGGCCGGCAAGCTCCTGATGTTCTATTGGGGCGGCGCCATGGTCGGCCGCTTCATCGGCTCGGCGGTCATGCGGTACGTGAAGCCCAACCTCGCGCTCACCGCCCACGCAGTCGCCGTCATCCTGCTCGTGGCGGTCTCAATCCTCGCCAAGGGCCAGGTTGCGATGTGGTCGATCCTCGCCGTCGGGCTCTTCAACTCGATCATGTTCCCGACCATTTTCACCCTCGCGATCAACGGCCTGGGCAAGCACACCGGCCAGGGCTCGGGCATCCTCTGCATGGCCATCGTCGGCGGCGCGCTCGTCCCGGCGCTCCAGGGCATCCTCGCCGACCACATCGGTCTGCAGCTCTCGTTCATCGTCCCGGTGCTCTGCTACGCCTACATCGCCTACTACGGCCTCTTCGGCAGCCACATTGTCCACCGCAAAGCCGCCGCCTGAGCCGGCGCAACCCTTCTGCGGCGGCCCCCACACCGCCGCGCCCCCCCACATACTCGGGCCGGTCTTCGGACCGGCCCTTTTCGTCGTCAATCCTCGTGCTTTTTGCGGGCAACAGAAGGCAGAGAACCCAGCCGGACCGAGCGATATCGGGAATGAACTTCCGGACCCCCATGTGGATTCCGGGAGGAAGTTGACCACGGATTGCACGGATCATCACGGATGAAGGACCGGCCATCCGTGCCCATCCGTGTCATCCGTGGTCGATTCCGCGGAGCCGAGTTTCTTGAGGAATAGCGAAGAAAACAGAGGGATACCGGCCTGCAGAGAAACGACCTTCGCACGCCTCGGAATCGTCCGCACCACCGCCCGCCGCCGGACATCGCCGACCCGCTACAGCGCCTTGTAGAAGATCGCGTTCTTCGCCGGCGCACCGTCCGGGTCGAGCGCGTAGCCGGGAATCCCGCCGACATAGCTGTAGCCCAGCTTCTCGTAGAAGGCCCGCGCGCCGCCCGGCCCCTCGCTTGTGTCGAGGAACAGCAGCCTCACCGCGCGCGCCCGCGCCAACGCCTCGACCTCCGCCATCAGCCGCGTGCCAAGATCCCGACCGCGCGCCGCCGGCGCCACCATCAGCTTCTGCACCTCGGCGCGGTGCCGCCCGTTGCGCCGGCTCTCCAGCGCGAGTTGCACGCTGCCCACGATCACGCCCGCCTCGTCGCGTGCCACCAGCAGGAGTTTCGCGCCCGTCGCCACCGCGCGCAGCACACCGTCCCAGTACTCCGTGGCCTCCGCCTCCGTGATGTCGCTGAGAAACCCGATCGACGCCCCGCCGCGCACACAGGTGCCCAACAATTCGACAAGGTGTCTGCGATCCGTCGCCGTCGGCTGGCGCCCGAGCTCCTCGATTCGGAAGGTCATCGCCCGGATCCTGTCGTGCCCCGAACCGCGCGTCCATCATCGGATCGTTCCTCGCCCACGGATTGCCTCGGGGCGCCTTCCCTCCAACGCTGCCCGTCACTCGCACGCCGCTCCACCGGACCGCATTCGGCTGGACGGCAGAACGGCAACCCGCGATCGCCCTCCGCTCCGCCTCATTCCGCCATCCGCATTCCGAATTCCGCAATCGCCATGCTCCTCGCCTCCGATCCCCGCCTCGTCCTCACGCTCGACGCCGGCGGCACCAGCTTCCGCTTCTCCGCGCGGCGCGGCCGGGGGCGCGTCACCGAGATCGTGACACTGCCCTCGCAGGCCGACGACCTCGCGCGCTGCCTGGCCAACCTCGTCGAGGGCTTCACCCGCGTGCGCGCGCTCTGCCCGGAGCCGCCGGTCGCCATCAGCTTCGCGTTTCCCGGCCCGGCCGACTACCCGGCCGGCATCATCGGCGACCTGCCCAATCTCCCCGCCTTCCGCGGGGGCGTCGCGCTCGGGCCAATGCTCGAGGCCAGGTTCGGCCTGCCGGTCTTCATCAACAACGACGGCGATCTCTTCGCCTACGGCGAGGCCATCGCCGGCTTCCTGCCGTGGGTGAACGAGCAGCTCGCGCAGGCCGGCAGCCCGCGCCGCTTCGAGAACCTCCTCGGCGTCACCCTCGGCACCGGCTTCGGCGGCGGACTCGTGCGCCGCAGCGAACTCTTCCGCGGCGACAACGCGATGGCCGCCGAGGTCTGGCTCTTCCGCAACAAGCTCCAGCCGCACACCAACGTCGAGGAGAGCACCACCATCCGCGCCGTGCGGCGCACCTACGCCGAACTCGCCGGCCTCGCCCCGGCCGACGCCCCCGATCCGCGCGCGATCGAGGAGATCGCCCTCGGCCAGCGCCCCGGCGACCGCACCGCCGCCACCGAGGCCTACCGGCGGCTCGGCGAAGTCGCCGGCGACGCCCTCGCCCACGCCCTCACGCTCGTCGACGGGCTCGCCGTCATCGGCGGCGGCCTCTCCGCCGCCGGCCCGCTCTTCCTGCCCGCGCTCGTCGCGGAGTTGAACTCCACCTACGCCACGCCGGACGGCCGACCCTTCCGCCGCCTCGTCCAACAGGCCTTCAACCTCGAGGATACGGACCAGCGCGCCGCCTTCCTCCGCGGCGCCACGCACGAGATCACCATCCCCGGCACCGACCGCCGCCTCGCCTACGACCCGCTCGCGCGGATCGGCGTCGGTATCTCACGCCTGGGCACCAGCGAAGCCATCGCCCTCGGCGCCCACGCCTTCGCCCTCCAGCAGCTCGACCGGCGGTAGAGGCCCCGCCTCGCCCGCCCGTCCCCACGGGCTCCGGAGGTGCCCTCTCTTTTTCTTGACCGTCCGTTCCATTTTGAACCAACTCCACCCGTGCCGCGAGAAAAGGAGTTCGATCAGGCCGAGGTGCTGCGCAAGGCCATGGAGCTGTTCTGGCTTCGCGGCTACGCCCAGACTTCGATCGCCGATCTGACGACCCACCTCGGGATCGGGCGACAGAGCCTCTACGCCACCTTCGGCGACAAGGACTCCCTCTACCTCGCCGCCCTCGAAAGCTACCTGAAGGCGGTGACCGTCCGGATCGAGCGCGCGTTGGCTGCGACCGGTCCGATCCGAGCCGTGATGCGCCGCCTGCTCGAAGGCGCCGCCGCCCAGGACTGCGAGGACGCGCGCGGCTGCCTCTGCGCCAATGCGATGATCGAACGCGCTCCGGTCGACGCCCGGGCCCGGGCCCTCGTCCGCGCCCACAGCCGCCGACTGGAGGAACTGCTCGCCAACCGGCTGTCCGTCGCCCAGCGCGCCGGCGAGATCCCGGCCGGTCATCCCGTCACGGCGCTCGGGCGCTTCTTCCACGGCACCCTTCTCGGGCTGGCCGTCTCCGCGCGCGCCTTCGCCGATCCCACCGAACTCCGCGACCAGATCGATACCGCGCTCCGTCTGCTCGACTGATTTCCCACCTTTTCTGGACTGATCATTCCACTTCGAGACCATGAAACTGCGTCGACCTCACGATACCCTCGGTGGCTGCCTCTGGCTGCCCCGTTTCCTCGACAAGGCCCGCCATCACCTCGCCGGCACGCTCGACCCGGCTTACCAGCGCGCCTTCTGCAACCCCCGCGGCGTCGACGGCTTCTTCTTCGCCCATTTCTCCCTCACCGCCGACGAGATCCTCGCCGCGGTCCAGCGCGCCCCCTCCGACGAGGCGTTCGCCCGCTGGTTCTGTGCGCGCCCAGCCTCGAACGCGGAGCGGATCGCCGCCTGGAACGATCTCGCCCCAAAGCTCGGCATGCCCGGCCAGCCCGGCGAGCAGACGCTCCAATGGGCGCTGCAGAACGTCTACCCCGGCTGCACCGACCCGCGCGCCAACAGCTGCTTCACCGTCCTTGCCTGGGACGAAGGGTTCCTCGACGAGGTCAGCCCCGCCTGACCCGCCTCACTTCCGGTAGACCTCCGCGACCGCGGCCAACGCGAGCAACGGATCGAGCATGGCGCGCATCCGCTTTGTCACCTCCGGATCGGAGAAGGAGCCAAGTTCGGCATAGAGAATCCCGCCGCTCTCCAACTTGATGTTCGCCCCGAAGGCTTTCGGGGTCCACAAGCGCAGGAGCTCGCTCCGGATCTCCGGCAACAGCGCCGCGCGGACATAGCCGGCATCGCTCGTCTTCACCACGAAGCGCCGGTCGAACTCCGGATCGCCCACCTCCACGTCCTGCATGCCGAGCATCACCCCGATCGCCGTCAGGATGTTTGCGGCCCCCAGCTGGAGAATCAGGCCGTGCGGATTCGTGCACGCCAGGCGCGCCGCCTGCCACGTCTGCCGACTTTTCCCGCTGCCGGTGGTGAAGGTGTAGAAACAGAGTTCACGGTGTCCGTATTCTCCGCTCACCGTCGGCACCTGCGGGAACACGCCGAGCACAGGCGGCTTCTCCTCGAGCCGCAGCCCGAGGTCGTGGGCCAGGACGGAGAGATTCGCCCGCGCCTTCTTCGCCTGCCAGCGGCTGAGGCCGAGCGAGCCGCCGACCACCAGCACCAGAACGGAGATGAAAAACACGAGAGGGGTGACGTCGTGCATGCGCGGCAGTCCAGCGCACCACGCCGGAGCGGTCAATCCGGCGCCCACCGGAGGTCGGCCGCACACCGCCGCCAAAGGCGGTCGACGCCGCACCCCACGGGCGTGCGGGCCGGCGGAAACCGCACGCGCGAAGGGCGTTTGCGGGTCCCGACCGGCCGGCGCGAGCCGGGACGGCGCCGCCGCTCAGGGTTGCGCGTCGAGCTTCTGCTCGAGCGCGGCAAGCCGCGCCAACAGGTCGCGATTGAGGTCGGCCTGCACGCGCGCCTGCTCCTGCAGCCGGGCGATCTCCGCGCCCTTCGCATCCAGCTGCTTCTTCAGCTCCTGGATCGCCGCCAACGCGACGCCGTCGGCGTCGACCGAGGCGATCCCGGTGTCGGTCCCTCCGAGCTGGAAGGCGGCGAAGAAATCCTGGGCCATCGGACCTAGGTGCGTGACATCCTCGCCCCGGTACTTCCAGGTGTAGAGCGGCAGTTCGCCGACAAGCGCCAGGATCGACCGCGTGTCCGACAACAGGATATCCGTCTTGCGGTTGCGGTCCGAGCCCTGGGTGAGCGTGCCCTTGAGCATCGCGTTGCCGTTCTTGAAGACGACGAAGGCGTCCGAACGCGCGGTCTCCGACTGGCCGTTGCCGATGACGAAAAGCCGGTCGCCCGTGTTCCAGGAGTCGGCTCCAAGCGGTGTGGCGTCCACGTTGTACGAACCGGCCACCGTCTCGCCGAACGAGCGTGCCACGGTGCCGATACCCAGGGCGAACGAGGCGCGGCCGGAGGCGGTCGTTCTCATGCCCAAGGCGGTCGAGGCCAGGCCCGTGGCCTTCGTGGCATTGCCGAACGCGACCGCGGTGATGCCGCTCGCGGTCGTCCGCAGGCCGAGCGCCGTCGAGAGATAGCCGCTCGCG
>JAEXPG010000114.1 GCA_023447015.1 Verrucomicrobiota bacterium | reverse complement strand
GCCCTGCGCCCCGCCACCGGGCACAAACTGCCGCCGGGCCGGGCCGCTCACCGGCGTGTTCAGGCGGGTGTGCGCGGCCACCGAATAGCCGTCGCCCGCGGCGCCCCCGCCGCCGCCGGGCGCGTTGCCGGTCCCCTGTCCCCCGCCCTTCGAATCGCCCTTGCGGTTGAGCAACGAGGAGAGCAGCTGCGTCAGCGACTCCCGGAGCTCCTCGCGCACCGCGAACTTCAGGCCGCCACGGCACATTCCGCCGAACGAGGACTCGCTGCTCTGCGCCAGCAGTTCCTCGAGCCGCTCCTTCGCCAGCCGGGCGTCGCGCTGCAGGGCGGGCACATTCTCGTTGTCCGCCGCCGCCACCGCCTGCCCGAGCAGCGCGTCGACACCCGACTCGCGCAGCTTCGCGACAAATTCCCGCGCGCCAGTGCACAGCTCCCGGAAGTCCTCCGTCGGCGGAAGCGCCTCCGCGGTCTGCTCGAGACTCGCGAGGAATGCGTCCAGTTCCCGGCGGATCTCGTCCTCCCGCCGACCGAGATCGTGCACGCTGCCGCGCTCGCTCGGTTCCGATTCCCGTCGCTCGAGCGTGCGCACCACCTCGCGCTGCCGGTTCAGGATCTGCATGAAGCGGGCGGCATGTTCCATCACCCTACCGGCCTGGACAAAGTCCTCGGTCACCTCCGAGCGCGCGGCCAGCTGTTCGGCCCCCTGCGCGGTCTCCTCGCGGAGCTGCGCCAGCGTCGCTGCGAGTTCCGGACTGCCCGCCTTCAGGCCTGCGAGCGATCGCCCCTGTGCCTCAAAACGCTGCGCGATCTCCTCGAGCGTCTGCTTCCAGCCCGCCTCGAGGGCGTAGGCCGGAAAATCGCCGGCGAGGTCGCTGAACAGCTCTTGCGCCCGCCGGTTGCGGCTCCGCGCCTCGTCCAGCAGGGCGTCGACCCGGGCCGCGTCCGGCTGCGCCCGTCCCAGCTCCGCCGCCAGCTCGGCGAGCGCCCCTTGGTACGCCGCCATCTCCTCCGCGACGAGCCGGTACCGTTCGGCGAACTGGTCGAGCGTCTCACCCGCGCGCACGAGCTCCGCGTACTCCTCGGTCGAGATGATCTCCAGCCGCACGATCTCCGACGCCCCCACGCCGGCCCGATCCGGATTGAAGTCGCGCGCCTCGACGAACAGCTCGATGACCTGCCCGGGCAACACGCCGATCCGCGGCAGCGCCAGATCCTGTTGGAAGGCGAACTGCCGGCCGGCCGCCAACGGCCCCAGCGGCAGGCTCCGGTCGCGATAGCCGGCGACGGTGCGCAGGAGCGTCACCCCGCGCAACGCGAGATCGTCGCCGGCCGTCCCCTGGATGCGCACGGTCGCGCCGGGGGTGGCAAGGGCGTACGGCGCCGGGCTGGTGATCGCCACTTCCGGCACACGGTCCGCGACGACCTTCTGCGTGAGCCGCAACGGTTCCGCCATCGGCGTGCCCTGCACATCCTCGACCCGCACCTCGACCTTGCCGGGCGACCGCAGCTCCCATTCGAAGGTGATCGTATGCAGGCCGGTTTTCCGTCCGGCCACCGTCTGCAACTCGCCCATCCCCTCCGGTGGCACCAGCCGGAGCGAGCCGGTCGCCAACGGGCGGTTGCTCGTGAGCTGGAGGCGCGCCTTCGATCCGGCGAAGCCTTCGATCACCTCCTGGCTGAGCACGGTGTCGGTCGCGGGGAGCCCGGTGTAGGCCGGCGGTTCCACCGCGAGTTTCAACAGCGCCGCCTTCGGTTGCAGCAACAGCTCGAGAGGTTGCCACCCGCTGCGTGCGCGCCCCACCCCGAAACAGAACTCGACGGGGTCGACCACCTTCTCGAGCCGTTGCGAGAACTGCGCCTCGCCCAAGCGGAAGCAGATCGTCTCGGCAACCTCGCCGCCCTTGCGGGTGTACAGCTTCACCGTTTCCCGCACCGGTGCTCCCGCGATGTCGACCGTGAGTTCCACCGAGCCGCCGTAGAGCACGCGCACCGGGCTCGGTGCCACGCGGAACTGGTACGCGCTGTAGGGCGGCGTCTCGCGGTCGGGATGCCGCAGCCGCGCGAAGCCCGTCTGCATCGCCCGCGGTTGCCAGAGCACGAGCACCGCGCATGGCGCCACCGCGAGAAGAAGCCAACGCGCCTGGCGGCGGCACTCGTCGCGGGGGAACAAGCGACGCCACCCGAGCGAACCAAGGGCGGCCGCGCCGGCGGACAGGTTTTTCCCGAGGAAAAAGCCGGTCCAGCTTGGCCCCGGGACCGCGCCGACAAGCTCGAAGGCGGTGAGCACGGGCTGCCGCGGGTTGCGAAGCAGGTGGTCCGCCCGCTCCGCCGCTTCGCGCAGCGTCAGGCCGAACCCGCCGATCAGCTCCCAGAGCGCGAGGAACAGCAGGCCGCCGGCCACCGCAAGATCGACCGCGACCAGCGCCGTGGGCGAGAACGCCAGGAAAAGGTCGGCGAGCACGGCGCCGACCACCGCCAGCACCGCCCAGCGCGCCCAGCGCAACACCCCGGCGAGCAACACCCCGCCCCGCCAGATCCACAGTTGGCGGCGCAGCGCGCGGAGGAAAGGTTGAGCGGGGGAGAGCATGGTCAGGTCAGTCCATTGCGCCGGCGGATCACCCATTCGCCCGCCAGCAGCGCGACCACGAGCAGCAGCCACGGCCCGCGGTCCCAGCGCGAGACCCACCGGGCATTGTCCAGGGCCGGCGCCTCCGTCGGCACGGGTGGCGGGGCGAACAGCCCGGCAAGCTCGGACTCGGCGACCACGCGGCCCTCGGTCGCGGCAGCCAGTTGCCCCAACCACTCGCGGTCGGGGCTCACATCGTCGCCCTCGGCCGGCGGCGCCCGCACTGCCAGCGTCCCCTGGACGAGGGGTTCCGCCGCTCCATCGCGCACCGCCTCGAGCCGGTGCAGCCCGGGCAGCGAAGGGGTGAAGACGCCCTCGTATTCGCCGTTCCGATCCGGGACGGTGCTCAGCACCGTCTCGCCGACCTGTTTCGGCCCCAGCCAGAACCGCACGGTCGGGGCGGATCCCGCCGCCGCCCGCGTCGCCATCCGCACGCGCACCGGCTGGCCCACCTCGACACGATGCTCATCCAGCTGCAGCGACCAGTCGTGACCGGGCAGGAAGTCCGCCTGCACCGCCGACCAGTTGATCAGGTGCAGCCAGAAGTCCCGGTAGATCTCGCCGGCGCCCTCGAATTTCGGGAAGAAGTCCCACTGCCAGAGGTCGTCCGAGTTGACGGTCACGACCTGCCCCTTGCCGAAACGCTGCGCCATGACCACCGGCACCCGGATCGTGCGGCCTCCGGCCGTGGAGACACCCTCGGCGAGCACGCGCGTGAAAAGTTTCGGGCGTGCGGTCTGCCAGGCATGCGAGAGCTCGGGCAGCTTCGTCCAGATCGGATCATCCCGCCCCGGCAGTCCGTCGCTGAAAAGACCGGCCGCCTCCCCCGCCTCGGTCGGCTGCCAGACGAAGCCCTGGCTCCACTCCGGCCCCCAGGCCACCGGTTCCAGCGCCTCGAGCTCCGGCTGCTCGCCGGTGTACGGTTTGCCGCGCGTGAAGACGAGTCCGCCGCCACGGGTGCGCAGGTAGTCCTTGAGCGCCGCGATGCTGCCGCGGTTGAGGAAATACTCGAAGCCCCGCCCCGCGACGATGAGATCGTACCGGCCAAGCGCCTCGGCCGAGTCGGGCAACTCCCGCCACGCCTGTTCGGCCGAGAGCTGGTTCGCGTCCATCTGGCTGAAATAGCGCTCCTGCCCGAGCCGGTAGACGAGCGAGACATCCACGTGCCGCTGCCGTTGCAGCAGCTGGGCGATGAACTTGCTGTCCCAATGCGGCGCGCCCTCGACCAGCAGCACCCGCATCCGCTCATCCAGCACGCAGAGGGCGAACTCCGCGGTGTTGTTGCCCTGGGTGGACTCCCCCGCCCAGGTCTCGACCCGCAGTCGGTAGGCCCGGTAGCCCGGCTCGCTCGCAACGATCTCGAACGCCACCGCCTCCTCCGCCTGCCGGCCGATGGCCACGGTCTTCTCCGCCAGCATCCGGCCTTCGGCGTCGAGCAACGAGACCCTCGGCCGGATATTCTCGAGCCCGGTGCAGCGCACCCGCGCATCGATCGTCAGGGTCTGCCCGACGAAGCCCACGTACTGCGGCCGCCGCGTGCCGACCGCCAGATCGATCGGGCGCACCGCCTCGCCGAACACCACGGGGAAGACCGGACTGCGGTTCGCGCGCAACTCGGTCGCCACCGTCTCGAAGGGGCGGGCCGGTATCTGCCGGCCATCGCTCAGGAGCACCACGCCCGCCAGCCGCGTCCCGGCGGAACGGTACCGCTCCGCCAGCTGGCCCAACGCCCCGACGACATCCGTGCGCTCGCCGCGGCCCTCGCCGGCCGAGAGCTCGGCCGCCGCGCCCAGCGCCCGCAGCTCCGTGTCGAAGGTGAAGTACCGCAGCGACAGGCCCTCCGGGACCCGCAACCGCTGCGCGACCTTGGCCGCCTGCGTCCAGCGGGTGCCGCCGGCCTCCGCCGTGGCCATGCTTGCGCTGGCGTCGACCAGCACCGCCCACTCCCGGCCCTCCTCGCTGCTCGCCACCTGCCAACGCCCCGGGTTGAGCGCGATCGCCAGCAACGCGCCGAGCACCGCCACGCGCAGCAGCAGCAGCGCCCAGCGCAGGCCCGCCCCCAGCCGCTGCGCCGATCGCCAGCCGGCCCAACCGACCACGCCGGCGACGAGCACGAAAAGCACAACGAGCTGTTCGACGGGAAGCAGCGGGTTCATGTCCGGTCCCCCCGCACCAAGATGAGCCCTTCCACCACGAGGCAGAGCGCCGCGAGCCACAGGAGCGGCGGCCACAGGGGGCTGCCCTCCTGGAGTTGCCGGATCGACTGTTCGCCCCCGATCGCAGCCACTTTGCGAGCCCCGAGCCCGACCTCCGACTGCGTGCGCAGATCCGACTCCACCGCCGGGAAATTCACCGCCTGCCGCTCCAGCGGGGTGCCACGATGGTACCACGAGTAGAGGCCCGGCGTGCGCGCCTCGGTCGTCGCAAACACCGTGCGGTCCTTCTCCACGTGCCGCTGCACCGCCACCGGCCGGCCTTCGAACTCGAGCTTCACATCGTCGGCAAGCACTTCGCCGGCAAACTCGCGGATCAGACGCTGCCCGACCACGAACCGCTGCGCCCGGGGCGACGCGCCCGGCCGCCGGTAGTGGAACAGCAGTTCACCCAGGAACGGCAGAAACTCCGGTTGCACCGCCCAGTCGCTGAGCTCGCGCTGCAGCGGAAGATTCCAGAAGACCAGGCGGCCGACCTCGCCGAACACGACGAGCGCGGGGCCTCCGTCCTCGTAGGCCAGGATCGTGCGTCCGCCGGCCACGACCTCCGGCGCGAGCCGCAGCCGCCCCTTGAACGTCGCACGCGTGGGGTCGCCATAGAG
>JAEXPG010000083.1 GCA_023447015.1 Verrucomicrobiota bacterium | reverse complement strand
CCACCGGGACCCGCCTCGGTTGCCTCCTGAATCCCGAGACACTGGAGATCTCGCGTCTCGCCGGCGTGCGTCCCCGCCAAGCGGCGGGCGGCCTGCTCACGCGGCGAGGACTCCGCGACGATCCGCTCCATTTCACCGGCGGCGGCACGACCGAGCTGAAGATGGATCTGCTTTTCGACATCGGGCTCGCCGGCTCAAGCCTGCAGGCGCAGGACGTGCGCGACCTCACCGCCCCGCTCTGGCAGCTCGCGGAGAACAGCGTCGCCGAGGACGGCACCGGCCGCCTCCCCCTCGCACGGTTCGTGTGGGGCAAGGCTTGGAACATCCCCGGCGTCGTCGCCGCCATCTCCGAGCGTTTCGAGGACTTCACCGCCGAGGGCATTCCTCGCCGCTCCTGGGTGCGGATGCGGTTTCTCCGCGTCGAGGACGCGACCGCGCTCACCCCGGCGGAGGCCGCCGCCGGCCCCGTCGCGGCGGCGGCGCGTCCGCCCGACGCTCTGCCGCCGGCCGACCAGCTCCCGCACGAGGACCTCGCCGCCCACGAGGTCGTCGGGGGGCCGACGGCGGAGACCGCCACCGCCCCCACCGGGCTCCGCCTCGACGCCCTGGCGCAGCGAAGCTACGGCAATGCCGCGTTGTGGCGCTGGATCGCCGCCTTCAACAACATCGAGGATCCGCTCCATCTTCCCCCGGGCCGGGTCGTCCTCATTCCGCCGCTGGAACGGAGGAACCAGCCATGAACGACCCGGCACTGCCCGACATCGCTGTCGAGGTCGCCGGCGCCGCGCTTGAGCCCGCCGCCCGGGTCTCGCTCGGGGGAATCCGCGTCGTGCAGAAGCTCTCGCTGCCGGCCCAGTGCGAGCTCACGTTCTTCAACCAGCCGGCCGCCGCGGTGCGCGCGCGGCTCCAGCCCGGCGCCCTGTTGTGCGTGCGCACCGCCGACGACCGGCCGGCGCTGTTCTCCGGCGAGATCACCGCCGTCGAGTTCGTCTACGAGCCCGCCCAGGGCCGCCGCCTGCGCGTGCGCGCCTACGATCCCTGCCACCGCCTGCGCAAGCGCCAGCCGCTGCGCGTCCACCGGCAGGTCGGCCTGCGAGAGATCGCCGCCGAACTCGCGGGCCCGCTCGGCCTGGGCGTCGAAGCACCGGCCGCCGGCCCGACCTGGGCCCATCTCCTCCAACACGGCCAGACCGACTTCGAGTTCCTCGCCGAGATGGCCGCCCGCTGCGGTCTCTTCTTCGGGGTGCGCTCCGGCACCCTCCACCTTTTCTCCCTCGAGGGCCTCGGGGAGCCGGTGGCCCTGGAGCTGGGCCGCAACCTCCACTCCGCCTCCATCGAGATCAACGGCGAGCCGGCCTGCCGCGCGGTCACCACCGAGGCCTGGAACCCGCGCCGGGCGGAGACCCACCGCGCCGGCGCCGCCCGCGCCCGGGTCGGACGCTCCGTATCCGCAGTGGTGCCACCGGCACAGGTCGGCGGCGAGGCCGAGCGCACCCTGCCGCTCCGCTTCGCCGAGGCGGACGACCACGCCGAGGCCCTCGCCCAGGCCGAGCTGGATCTGCGGATCGGCCGCGAGGTGGTGCTGCGCGGAATCGCCGAGGGGAACGCCCGCCTCCAGCCGGGCACCCGGGTGGACCTCGCCGGCGTCGCTCCGGAGGCGGCCGGCCTCTATGTGCTCACCGAAGTGACACACACGATCGATTCGAGCACCGGCTTCAGCACCGAGTTCTCCACCTGTCCGCCGACGCCGCCGCGCGTCCCGGGAGCGAGCGAGCTCGTGCTCGGCGAAGTCACCGCCGTCGACGATCCCGACGGCGCCGGCCGGGTGAAGGTTTCCCTCCCCGCCTGCAGCGATCTCGAGACCGACTGGCTTGCCGTCGTGCTGCCCGGGGCCGGCGCCGGCAAGGGCTTCGCGGTGTTGCCGGATGTCGGCGACAAGGTCCTGGTGCTCTGCGCCCAGGGCGACCCCGCCCGGGGTCTCGTGCTCGGCGGCCTCTACGGGACCGGCGGGCCGCCGGAGGCCTGTGTCGCCGGCGGCAAGGTGCAGCGCTTCCTCTGGCGCACGCCCGGCGGCCAACAGCTGCGCTTCGACGACGACGGCCGAACCGTCCGGCTTGAGGACGCGAGCGGCAGCCATGTCGAATTCACCCCCGGCAGGGTCCGCCTCCATTCCGAGGCCGACCTCGAGATCGAGGCCCCGGGAAAAACCATCACCGTGCGCGCCGCGCACATCAACTTTGAGAAGGGCTGACATGCGCTGGCTCACCGCCAAGGCCAGACTGGTCTGCAAACACGAGCTCGGCGTCGTCGGCCTCGCGCCCGCCCAGTCGCTCGTCACCATCGAGGGGGTCCCCGTGCTCGTCGACCACGACCCCGAGGGCCGGCCGATCGCCGGTTGCCCGAACTACGGGCCGACGATCAAGCCCTGCACCGCCACGCTCGCGGTGCAGGAAGGCTACTCGGATTTCCTCCGGATCGACGGCCGCCGCATCAGCCTCGACACCGTCACCGGACTGACCGACGGCACGCCGCCGGGCACGGTGAAGTACATCGTGCGCGACGCCGGCCAGACGTTCGTCGAGCAGACTCGTTGACCATGGATTCCCGCAACCCGCGCCAACGCTTCGTCGCCTGGCAGTTTCTCCACCCGGACCTCGATGTGCCGGAGGATTTCGCCGGCCTGCAGATCGGCCCGGCCGGCCGCGTTCAGATGGCGGACGAGGAGGCGTCCGTGCGCCAGGCGCTGCTGCTCCTGCTCTCCACCACCCCCGGCGAGCGCGTCATGCGCCCGACCTACGGCTGTTCCCTGCGCCACCTCGTCTTCGCGCCCAACGACGACACCACCGCGGGCCTCGCGATCCACTACGTGCGCCAGGCGATCGAACGTTGGGAGCCCCGGGTCCGCATCACCAGGCTCGACGCCACCCGCACGCCCGAGGCGGCGGAAAGCCTGACCATCCTTCTGGAGTACCAGATCAAGTCCACCCAACGCACCGGCCGCGCGGTCTTCGCGCTCAACCTCGCCGGCGACTGATTCCCCATGCCCCTGCCGACGCCCAACCTCGACGACCGCACGTTCCAGCAACTGATGGACGAGTGCGTGGTCCGGATCAAAAAGACCTGCCCGCAGTGGAACGACCTCGGCCCCAGCGACCCGGGCATCGTTCTCCTGGAACTGTTCGCGCACCTCACGGAAACGATGATCTTCCGGCTCAATCGCGTGCCGGAGAAGGCCTACGTCGAGTTCCTCCGGCTGCTCGGTGTGAAGCTGATGCCCCCCTCCGCGGCCTCCGCCAACCTCCAGTTCAGCATCCCCGCGGCACGCCCGAACCCGGTCGAGATCCCCCGCGGCACCCGGGTCACCCTCGCGCGTGCGCCGGGCGGGCGCGAGCCGCCGGTCTTCACCACGCTCCGCCACGCCTGCATCGCCGCCGGCGAGACCTCGGTATCCGTGCCGTCCTGCCACGCCGAGTGGATCGTCGCCGAGCTCGCCGGCAAGGCCACCGGACTGCCGGGCCTGAGCGTCACCGCCAAACGCGCGCCGGTGATCGCCCCGTGCGGCGACGGGAGCGACCTCGTGGTGGGCGTCGAGGCCCTCCCCGGCGAGATCGACGATCGCGCCCCGGCGCTGAAGTTCGGGGACAAGACTTTCCGCATCTGGCGCGAGGTGGAGACCTTCGCCGAGGCCGGCACCGACCGGCACCTGTTCATCGCCGATCGCGCCCTCGGCACGATCACGTTCGCCCCGGCCCTCTTCGGACGCGACGAGGCGGGGAACCAGGAACGCCAGCCTCGGGCGCTCGCCGAAATCCCTCCGGCGGGCCGCGAGATCCGCCTCTGGTACCTGTGCGGCGGCGGCTTGGACGGCGATGTCGGGCCCGGCCTGCTCACCGTCCTGCGCGACCAGATCTCCGGCGTCGGCGTGACCAACCCCGAGGCCGCCACCGGCGGCAGCGCGATGGAGAAGGTCGCCAACGCCCTCGTGCGCGGACCGCTCGAGCTGCACACCCAGCAGCGCGCCGTCACCGCGCGCGACTTCGAGGCGATCGCGTTGCACTACTCCGGCGCCGTGGCCCGGGCCAAGGCCTTCACCCGGGCCACGCTCTGGAAGCACGCCACGCCGGGCACCGTCGAGCTGCTGCTCGTGCCCTCCTTCCCCCGCCTCGAGGCCAACGGCTGGAAGGTCTCCGCCGCCGAGCTCGCCGGACGCACCACCCAGGACGTGCGCACCCGGCTGCTCGCGATCATCGACGAGCGCAGCCCCCTCGGCACGGTCTGCCTTGTGAACTGGGTGCGGTACAAGACCGTGCGCGTGCAGGCCGGCATCGTCTGCCATCGCGAACAGAAACCCGACGAGGTCCGCGCCCGGGTGCTCGCGCGCCTCCACCAGTCGATCAATCCGCTGCCCGCCGCCGGTTCCGCCGGCTGGCGCTTCGGCCAAAGCCTGCGCGCCTTCCATGTGTACGACATCATTCTGTCCGAGCCGGGCGTGAAGTTCGTCGACAAGGTCCGCCTCCACGTCGACGAAGTCCCCGGCCAGAACGTCAGCGCCCTCGCCGCCGACGACTCCCAGCCGCAGACTTGGTATGCGGCCACGGGCGAGAAACTGTTCCGTTCGGTCGACGATGCCGAAGGCTGGGAAGTGTCGGGGGTGTTTCCCGGGGAGAAGGTCCGCGCCATCCGCCCCCATCCCGCGCTGCCCGGGCGGCTCGCCCTCGCGACGCAGCTTTCCGGAGACAAACCAGGCGGCCGGATCTGGCTTTCCGAAGACTGCGGCGAGTCCTGGCGCTCCGCCGCCCAGATGGGCCAGGCGATCGACGATCTGGCGTGGATCATCCGCGCCGGCGTGCCCTCGCTGCTGATGGCCACCGAGGGCGGGTTGTTCGAGCTCGCGGTCGCCCCCGGCTCCGTGCCGGTGCAGATCGTAGTCGACCCGCAGAAACAGGACCGCGGTTTCTTCGCCGTCGCCGTCTCCACCGATTTCCGCGGCAAGAGCAGCGTGGCCGTCGCCGCCCGGGTGAACGAAGGCGTCTGGCTCTCGGCCGAGAACGGGTTGCCGCACACGTTCAAGCCGATCGGGCTCAAGGGCGAGGATGTGCGCGTGCTCGAGGCGCAGGAAGACGGGCCGCGCCGCTTCCTCTGGGCCGGGGGGCGCCCGCCGGGCGTCGCGGGGGGCCGGGGGGGCCCCCCCAGGGGCCGCCCCCACCCGCCCG
>JAEXPG010000059.1 GCA_023447015.1 Verrucomicrobiota bacterium | reverse complement strand
ACGCTCGGGTACGTGGAGATGATGTCGACATCGTACTCGCGGCGGATGCGCTCGATGACGATCTCCATGTGGAGCAGCCCGAGGAAGCCGCAACGGAAGCCGAAGCCGAGCGCGACGGAGCTCTCGGCCTGGTACTGGAAGGCGGAGTCGTTGAGCTGGAGCTTGCCCAGCGCGGTGCGGAGCTTCTCGAAGTCCGAGGTGTCGATCGGATAGATGCCGCTGAACACCATCGGGCGGACTTCCTTGTAGCCCGGGAGCATCTCGGTGGCCGGCTTGTTGGCCAACGTGATGGTGTCGCCCGTGCGGATGTCGGCGACGGCCTTGATGTTGCAGACGACATAGCCCACGTCGCCCGCCTCAAGGATGTCAGTGACCTCCATCTTCGGGTTGAACGTGCCGACTTCCTTCACCTCAAACTTGATGTTGTTCGACATCAGGAGGGCTAAATCGCCGGCCTTGATCGAGCCGGAGAACACGCGGACGTAGGCGATCACACCGCGGTAGGTGTCGTACATCGAGTCAAACACCAGGATGCGGGCGGCCGGGTACTCGGTCCAACGCGGTGGCGGCACGCGTGCGACGACGGCCTCGAGGATGTCCACGATGCCGATGCCGGACTTGCCGCGGGCGAGGATGGCCTCGTCGTGCGAGATGGTGAGGATGTCCTCCATCTGGCGCAGGCAGAGCTCGAGGTTGGCGCTGGGCAGGTCGATCTTGTTGATGACCGGCACGACCTTGAGGTTCTGGCCGAAGGCGAGATGGGCGTTGGCGACGGTCTGCGCCTCGACGCCTTGGGAGGCGTCGATCAGGAGCGCGGCGCCCTCGCACGCGGCGAGCGAGCGCGAGACCTCGTAGTTGAAGTCCACATGGCCGGGGGTGTCCATCAGGCCGAGCTGGTAGGTCTTACCATCCTTGGCCGTGTACTGCATCGTGACCGGATGCGACTTGATGGTGATGCCGCGCTCGCGCTCGAGGTCCATCGAGTCGAGATGCTGGGCCTGCAGCACGCGTTTGGAAACGGTGCTGGTGTACTCGAGCAGCCGGTCGGACAGCGTCGTCTTGCCGTGGTCGACGTGGGCGATGATGCAGAAGTTGCGCTTGAGGGAGACGTCCATGCTGGGCGGTGTCGGCCGGGCGTCAGGCCGCGGAGAGATCGGCGAACTCGTTGAAGGTCTTGGCGGGCCACTCCTTGTTGATGCGGCGGGCGAGGCCGGCGAGCACGGCCCCCGGGCCGCACTCCCAGAACTCGGTGGCGCCGAGCACGGCGGCCTCGCGCATGCAATCCTCCCAACGCACGGAGGACACGACCTGACGGATCAGCATCTCGCGGATCTCGTCGGGCGACGTGACCTGCTTGCCGGTGACGTTCGTGAGCACCTTCAGCTTCGGGGCGTTGAACTGGACGGTCTGGAGGAACTTGGCGAACTCGGCGCGGGCCGGCTCCATCAGGCGGCTGTGGTAGGCGCCGGCGACGTTGAGAGGAATGACCTTCTTCATGCCGCGCTCCTTGGCGGCGGTCACGCAGGCGTCGACCTTGGTCTTCTCGCCGGAAACGACGACCTGGCCGGGGCAATTGAGGTTGGCGACCTCGATGTCGAACTCGTGGCAGAGGTCGGTGATCTTGGCGAGGTCCTCGCCGATGATCGAGGCCATGCCGCCGCGGGTGGCTTCGCAGGCGACCTGCATGAGGCGGCCGCGCTCGGCGACCACCCGCAGACCGGTGTCGAAATCGAACACGCCGGCCACCGTGAGCGCGGTGACCTCGCCCAAACTCAGGCCCATGGCGGTCGTGAGGTCGCCGAGGCGCCCCTGCTCCTGAAGGAGCGAATAGAGCGTGTAGCCGGGGACGAAGAGCGCCGGCTGGCACACGCGGGTCGGGACGAGCAGCTCGTCCGGGCCTTCAAAGCACATCTTGGCCAGGTCCCAGCCCAGCACCTCGTTGGCGCGGGCGTAGATCCGCGCGGCGGTGGCGGAATTGTCGGCGAGGCTTTTGCCCATGCCGACCTTCTGGGCTCCTTGACCGGAGAAAATGAGGGCGAGTGACATGTGAGAAAGGGCTGAGGAAAGGGCCGGGAGCCCAAAAACCAAGTCCGAAGTTCGGGGTGCAATTCGGCTTGCGGTCGCGGCTGACGGGAAACGCGACGGGCGAGCCGGGGAAGTCCACCTATTGTGGAGTCTTGGTCTGCGTGGTCGTGGCTCGATTTCGCCGGACCGATCAAAGCACTCCCGCGACGAGGCCAAACCCTGCGCGGTGAACTCCCACCAGAACCCAGAAGGTGAAACCAAGGCCATACCACCGCTGATAGTCGTCCGCGCGGCGGTCAGGAATCGGATCGCGTCCCCTCCCCGCTCCGCGACGCGGATCTGCGCGGAATGGCTACAGCCCTCAAACGCGGTGCGTGCAGATGGCGAAGGCGGGGACGAGCGCAACGATCCCAGCAGAACCGATCGTCCAGAACCGAAGCGCTCGCGGCATCGCGACCAACCGGCCGTCAGGTCCGGATGAAGATGCCCTTGAGGTTCATCTCCAGCGCCTGTGGATTCGGCGAGACGCGGAGACCGTCGCTCTTGGCGATCTTGCCCTCTTTGATGAGGCGGTAGAGGTCCTTGTTGAAGGAGATCGAGTTCGATTCGGTCGTGGCCTCGAGAAGGGCCTGCACCTTGTCGAAATGTCCCTCGAGGATCAGGTTGCGGGCGGTCGAATCGACCATGAGCACCTCCTGCGCGGCGTAGCGGCCACCGCCTTCGAGGGCCGGCACGAGCTTCTGGCAGACGACGCCCTTCACGACCGCGGAGAGCTGGCGGCGGATCTGCTCGTGGGCCTCGTGCGGGAAGAATTCGAAGATACGGTTCAGCGACTGCTGGACGTTGGCCGAGTGGAGCGTGGTGATGACCAAGTGACCGGTCTCGGCCGCGGAGAGCGCCGTCTCGAGCGAGACGGCGTCGCGCATCTCACCGATCAGGATGATGTCGGGGTTCTGGCGGAGCACCGAGCGCACAGCCAACGAGAAGCTCGGGGTGTCGATGCCGATCTCGCGCTGGTTGAAGATCGACTTGCCGTCCTGGAACGTGAACTCGATCGGGTCCTCCATCGTGACGATGTGCCGCTCGAGGTTCTGGTTAATCCAGTTGAGCATCGACGCCATCGTCGAGCTCTTGCCCGAGCCGGTGGGCCCGCAGACCAGGACCAGGCCGTCCTTGACCTGCGCCAGCTTGACCAGTCGGTCGGGCTGGAGGTTGAGATCCGCGAAGGTCGGGATGTGGCTCTTGATGTGACGGAAGACCACCGAGATCGAGCCGCGCTGCTGGAAGGCGTTGACGCGGAAGCGCCCGATGTTCTCGGCCGTGTAGGCGAAGTCGATCTGGCCATCGGTGTCCCACTGCGGCTTGAAGACGAACGGCACGTACTCGTCGACGAAGGCCTGGATGATGTGCCGCGGGATCGGTTCCATATCCACGGGCTTGAGGCGCCCGCTGATGCGGAGGAAGCCGACCTTGTTGGTCTTGATGATGCAATCGCTCGCTCCGGTCTCGACGCCGAGCTTGAGCAACTCGTTGAAAATCTGGGTATGCATTTAGGCTGGGGCTTGTTTCCGCACGGATTAGTTCCGTTGGTCAAAAAGGGATGGATTTTCCCTACCGTTCACTGCATTTCTCCTCAAGGTCTCGTTTCGTAAACCGCCAATCAAAAATCCCTTCGCAATGAGTATTCCGCGCGAGTTCACCGGCGCCATCACCGCACTAGTGACGCCGTTCCGCAACGGCCAAATCGCCTACGACGATCTCGATCGTCTCGTGGACGCCCAGATCGCCGGCGGGATCAAAGGACTCGTGCCCGTCGGCACCACCGGCGAGTCGCCGACTCTCGACTACGACGAGCACATCGAGGTGATCCGCCGCGTGGTCGTCCGCTCCGCGGGCCGGGTCCCCGTTCTCGCCGGCACCGGTTCGAACTGCACCCGCGAGGCGGTCGAGCTCACCCGGAAGGCCGAGGCCGTGGGCGCCGATGCCATGCTCGTGGTGGCGCCCTACTACAACAAGCCCAGTCAGGAGGGCCTGTATCGCCATTTCAGCGCCATCGCCGAGGCCACCCGGAAGCCCATAGTCCTCTACTCGATCCCCGGTCGCTGCGGCATCGAGATCGCCGTGCCCACAGTCGCCCGACTGCGCGCCGCCTTCCCCCACATCAATCACATCAAGGAGGCCGGCGGCTCGTGCGACCGCGTCGACCAGCTTCGCCAGACCTGCGGCGACTCCGTCACCATCCTTTGCGGCGACGACGGGCTCACCCTGCCCTTCATGTCCATCGGGGCGAAGGGCGTGATCTCGGTGGCCTCCAACCTCTTCCCGGCGGAGATCGCGAGACTCTGCGAGCTCGCTTTGGCGGGAAACCGCGCCGAGGCGGCCGCCCTGCACCACCGCTTCCTCCCGCTCTTCAAGAATCTCTTCGTCGAGCCCAACCCCGTCCCGGCAAAGTACGCGATGGCCAAGATGCGGCTGATCGGATCCCCCGAGGTCCGACTCCCGCTCTGCGAGCTGACCGACGTCAACCGCGCCCTCCTCGACAAGACCCTCGCCGGCCTCGGCCTCTGACCATGTCGCTACCTCGCATTCTGATCAACGGCTCCAAGGGCCGCATGGGCCAGGCGCTCATCGCCTGCGCCAAGGAAGCCGGCATCCCCGTCGCCGCCGCGATCGATGTGGGCGACGACCTCGCCGCCGCCCTGCCCTCCGCCGACGTCGTCATCGACTTCAGCCACCACACCGCGACCGCCAACGTGATCGACCTCTCCATCCGCCACGGCAAGGCGCTGGTCGTCGGCACCACCGGTCACTCCTTCGACGAGCGCAACAAGCTCGCCGCCCGGGCCTCCGCCACGATCCCGAGCGTCTGGGCCAGCAACTACTCGGTCGGCGTCAATGTGCTGTTCCACCTCGTCGCCGAGGCCGCCCGCGTGCTCGACGACAATTTCGACGCCGAAGTCGTCGAGATGCACCACCGCTTCAAGAAGGACGCGCCGAGCGGCACCGCCGCCAGCCTCCTCGAGATCCTGATGCAGGCCCGCGACCTCAAGGAGTCCGATCTCCGCCACGGCCGCCAGGGCATCACCGGCGAGCGCACCAAGCGCGAGATCGGCGTCCACGCCCTGCGTGGCGGCGACGTTGTCGGCGACCACACCGTGATCTTCGCCGCCCTCGGCGAGCGCGTGGAGCTCAGCCACAAGGCGGGCGACCGCGCGATCCTCGCCCGCGGCGCGCTCCACGCCGCCCGCTGGATCTCCGGGCGCCCCGTCGGACTCTACGACATGCAGGACGTGCTCGGACTCCGGAAGGCCGCCCGATGATCGCCAGCCTGCGCGGTACCCTGCTTTCCACCACACCGCTCCACGCCGTGGTGGAGGTGGCGGGAGTCGGCTACGAAGTGAACGTCCCCGTGACGACCGCGGAGAAGCTCCCGGCGGCCGGGCAGCAGGCGTTCCTGCACACGCACGTCGTGTACCGCGAGGATTCGCAGGCCATCTACGGGTTCGCCAGCGCGGCCGAGCGCGACTTCTTCCGGCTGCTCATCGAGAAGGTCAGCGGCGTCGGCCCGAAGGTCTCGCTCGCGTTGATGAGCCACCTCTCGCTGCCCGCGCTCCAGGGCGCGATCACCTCCGGCGATGCCGACCTGCTGTCGAAATGCCCGGGCATCGGCCGCAAGACGGCGGAGCGGATCATCCTCGATCTGAAGGACAAGCTCGGCGTGGTTTCTCACATCGTCCCGGCCGGGACCACCGGCGGTGGCGCGGCCACGGCCGCGGAACCCACCCCGCTGGCTGACGCCGTGGCAGCACTCGTCGCCCTCGGCTACCGGCCGCCGGACGCGGACAAGGCGGTTCGCAAGGCCCAGGCGACCCTGGGCATCGCGGCCTCGACCGAGGCGCTCATCAAAAAAGCGCTCTCTTGAGCGGAGAGCGCTTCGCGAAAGTGTCGAGAGCCGGCCGGGCTATTGCCGCGGGAACTGGAACGCGGCCGCCTCGATCTCCTCCATGCGCAGCGGTGCGCCAGGAGCGGTGCCGTAGGGCTGCAGGTTCTCGGCACCGGGCGGCATCTTGAGATCCGGCGGGGGGAGCATCAGGGGAGTGTTGGCCACGGTGAGCTTGCTGAAGTCCACGACGTTGCGGTTGGCGGCCGCCCACGGGTTCTTGAAGCCGACCGGATTGCCTGTGAACGCCACCGTGGTTGTCGCTGGAACTGACTGAGCGGAGGCCACTGCCGCCGGCTGCGGGCTCTGCGCGACTGTCGAGGCGGTCGGGGCGCCGGAAAACTGGCGAACCGCGATGAACGCGGCACAAGCCGCCACCGCACCACTGCCCACCAGTGCGATCGAGCGGAACCAATCCCCGCTCGCCCGGCGCGGCAGCTCGACCACGGCGCCCTTGCGGAAATGCGGCGCCGGGGCGGCCTCCTCCCGGAAGCGCTCGGCCAGCTGGCCGCAGGCGTTCTGCATCTGGCAGTACTGACGATAGATCCGACGCCGTTCGAGGTTGCCGGCGATCTCGCGCTCGAGCGCGGCGGCATCCGCCGGCGGAAGCTCTCCGTCGAGGTAGAGGTTGAGCGACTCGATGAATTTCTCGTGTGTCATTTGAAGTCCTCCCCGAGCAGCTCGCGCAGGGCCTCGCGGGCCCGGGCGATGCGGCTTTTCACGGTGCCCACGCTGATGCCGAGAATCTCGGCGATCTCCTCGTAGGAATGGTTCTGTACGTTGCGCAGCACCAGGATCTCCCGGTGCTTCTTGCCCAGTTTCTCCATGCTCGCCGCGACCCGCTCGGTGAACTCGCTGGTCACCGTGATGTCGTCGGGCGCCTCGACCTCGGCGGGAATGATGTCGGCGAGCGTCGCGCCGTCGGCCTCGTCGCCAAGGGGCTGGTCGAAGGAGATGCTCTTGTCGCGCTTGCGGCGCCACCAATACCAGTAGCGGTTGCGCGCGAGATTCGTGGCGATCTGGTAGAGCCACGTCGAGAAGGCGGCGTCGCCGCGGAAGTTCCCGAGACCGCGATGGGCCCGGATGAAGGCGTCCTGTGTGACCTCCTCGGCATCCTGAGGATTGCGGAGGAGCTGGTGGACCATCGAGTAGATCCGGTCCCAATACTTGCCCACCATCTCGTTGAACGCGCCTTCGTCGCCGGCCTTGATCCGGTCGACGAGCAGACGATCGAGCGCAACTTCCTGGGCCTTGGTTGACATGCGTTCAACCTCGTTGCGACTGGTGTACTCCTGAAATGTTCCCACGGTGTTGGCCTCGGCGGTTGGTTTAGTTGCCGGCACTTTCAGGCCCGTCGCCGGCCCGGTCAAGCAACCCGCGGCCACTCCCGGTCGCGCGCGCCGCGACGGAGCCCCCGCGGGATTTCATCCGGCGGCGGTGCGCTGATTCGAGGCTGTTCGACATGTGGTGCTAGCATAGAAACACCTCGTCGCCGAAGGTTCCCCTTCCCCTCTGGATTTACGTGGAAAGCCGCCGATGGATTGGCGCCCGACGGGAAGGCGCCACGCTCTTGCCCCGCCGGCGATCATCCCGCCATCCCCCACCAGGCCCGGCCCACTGACCGAACCCGCACCGATCCCGCCCTCACCGCCTCGCACCGTTTGCACAACTGAGCTTCTCGTCGGCGCGGCCGCCTCCCCGTTCCCGCCATTCCTCCTCCCGTGAGTTCCACCGCAACCATCTCGCCGCCCCCTGCGCGATCCCCCTTCAACGTCCGCGATTTCGGTGCCACCGGCGACGGGATCACCCTCGACACCGCTGCGCTCAATCGGGCCATCGCCGCCGCCCACGGCTCCGGCGGCGGTACCGTCGTCTTCCCTCCCGGCGACTACCTCAGTCATTCGATCCGTTTGCGCAGTAACATCACGATCGCGCTCGAATCCGGCACCACGTTGATCGCCGCCGAGCCGCCGCCGGCCGGCGAGCCCGGAGGCTATGACGTCCCCGAGGACGGCGCGCCGAACATCTTCCAGGACTTCGGGCACTCGCGCTTCCGCAACAGCCTGCTCTGGGGCGAGGAACTCGAGGGCGTCACGATCCGCGGTCCCGGCCGGATCTTCGGCCGCGGCCTCAGCCGGGGCAACGGCCGCGTCTCGCTTCCCGCCGGAGCCGTCGCTCCGCAACCGCCCGGCCCCCTTCCCGATGTCCTTGAGGCCGATGGCCCCGTCGATCCGATCGCCACGCCCGCGGCCGGTCCCTTCGGTTACCCGCACGGCCGTGACACTTTGCCGGCCGGAGTCGGCAACAAGGCCATCGCGCTGCGCGCTTGCCGCAACCTCACACTCCGCGATCTCACCATCCTCCACGGCGGACACTTCGCGATCCTCGCAACCGACTGTGACAACGTCACGCTCGACAACCTGCTGATCGACACCAACCGCGACGGCATCGACATCGACGCGTGCAGCAACGTCCGCATCGCGAACTGCTCGGTGAACTCGCCCTGGGACGACGGGATCTGCATCAAGTCGTCCTTCGGGGGCGGCATCGTGCGCCCGGCGGAGAACATCACCGTCGCCAACTGCTACGTGAGCGGTTTCGAGGAGGGTACCCTCTACGATGGCCGGCGAACACGTGTCATCCGGCACCGCGGCGGTCCGATCGGCCGGATCAAGCTCGGCACCGAGGGCACTGGAGGATTCCGCAACATCGCGATCACGAATTGCGTCTTCGAGTTCTGCCGCGGGCTCGCGCTCGAGCAGGTCGATGGCGGCGTGATGGAGGACATCGTGATCTCGAACATCACGATGCGCGAGGTGATGAACGCCCCGATCTTCGTCCGTCTCGGCGCCCGTCTGCGCGCGCCCGGTTCGCCGGCGCCCGTCCCCACCGGGCGCATCATCATCAGCAACGTCGTCGCGCAGGACGTGGCGCCGGAGCACGGCATCTTTGTCGCCGGCCTGGAGAACTGTCCGGTCACGGACCTGCGCCTCTCGGACATCCACCTATCGTTCCGCGGCGGCGGCACGGCGGAGGACGCTCGCCGCGTTGTCCCCGAACTTCCCGCCGGATACCCCGAACCGTTCTTGTTCGGAACGCTTCCGGCCTGGGGGCTCTATGCGCGGCACGCGACCGGGCTCGCCGTCCGCAACGTCACGATGGACCTCGCCACGGCCGATGCGCGGCCGGCCGTGTGGCTGGAGAATGTCGCCGCCAGCGAGTTCTCCAACGTGCTGCCCGCACCGGAAGCCACGCGAACCGATTGGCGGATACTCGATTGCTACGGCCTTGTCCTGCGCGAGTGCAACGCCGAGCGGCCCGAGTCCTCCTTCGTGGAGCAGCGGGAGCGATAGGCGTTGCGCCTGCCTACGGAAGCCGCTGCAGACCTTCGGCGCGAATCTGCCAGCTGCCGTCCGCCGGGAAACCGGGATGCTCGGTCGTGCAGCCGTCCCACCCGGCCACCATCAGGGCCACGGCCGAGAGGAAGGCCCCGTTGGCCGGGAGATAGGCGGCGATCTCTCGCCGTCCTTCGGGCTCGCCGGTGCGGGCGCGATCGCTGCCCTGCGGGCAGTGGCCGTTCGGCAGGTAGCGGTTGTTCGGCCCATCGCGCAGCAACACCTCGACCGCAACCTCCGGTCGCCCAAGGCGGGTCGCGGTCATGGCGATCATCGGATAATCCCAACCCCAGATCTTCGTGTTCCAATCCCACTGCGCGAGAACGGCGTCGAGCGTGCGGCCCATGGTGTCGCGATCGACCGCCGCGGTCGGCGGGAGGAAGCCGAGGGCCATGAGCATCTCGGGGTGGTCATGGCGACTGCCGGGATTGTCCCAGGTGTCGGGCGTCGATTCGAGCGCCACGTACTTGCCGTCGCGCTCCGGCAACGGCGCGAGCTTCGCCAGCACCTCGTCCCAGCGGGCGTTGCGGCCGAGCCCCGCGCGAACCTGCCAGCGCTGCGCCGTTTCCAGTGCCCAGCGCCAGTAGGCCAGCTCGAAGCCCGGATTCCGGCTTGTCGCCGGATCGTGGATCTCCTGCGCGATCCACAACGGCGGCCCGAGCACATAGCGTCCGCTCGCCGGCTCAAACGTCGCCATCGAGGCGAGGCATTCGGCGGTCTCGGTCACCAGCTCGCGGTACTTCGCAAGATTCTCGGCCGACGGCGCCTGCCGCAGCAGGAGTTGGGCAAGGTAGATGGGATGGGGTTGGTTCCAGACGATGAGCGGATTGCCGCCGGGACTCTCGCGATTGTCCGGGCCGACCATCTTCGCCCAACGCGCGCCGCGCAGCCCGCGGCTCGCCGCCAGTGCCCGCGCCTCCGGCAGGTGCGCGACGTACCAGTCGAGGCTGCGCGCCGCCAGCTCGGGCTGTCCCCAAAGGACGAAATGCGCGGAGTGCCACCAGAGCATCTCGGTGTGGTGCTTGCCGTACCAGGTGTTGCAGGTGAGCCCGCTCTCCTGCGGCGGCACCTCGCCCGCGCACTGCACCGCGGTCAGATAGCGCGAGAGGATGATCCGCGCCTCAAGCTTCGGCGCGAGCAGGTTGGTGCTGGCGGAAAAATCCACCGCCGCCCCACCCTGCCAAAAACGAGCCCACGTGGTCGCGCTCGCCGCAAAGAGCGGGTCGGCGCCGATCGGGCCCAGTGGACCGAACTGCGTGAACTCCAAAGTCAGTTCCAGCTGACTCGAGTCTGCAGCACCTCGATGCACGAAGGCATGCCGGCCGGTGCGCTCCAGCTTGCCGTACACCGCCACGAGATACTCGGTCTCGAGCACTCGACGAATCACGACCGAGCGTTGCGCCGGCTTGGTGCCGGCTCGTGCCGGCTGAAGCCACAGCACTCCCACATCAGGCGCCTCGTCGTTGAGGAGGGATTCGTGTTCCTCCGGATGCCCCCAATCGAGCGCCGGTGTATTCTTCACGCTTTGGTCGTGGCCGCGGGGAAACGCCAAACGCACGCGCAGCTTCCCCATTCTCACCAACTCCGACTCGAGCTTCACCGCGATCCGATCGGAGTGCGGATGGCAGCCCGTCGTCACCTGCACCGGCACGCCACCGAGCTTGAAACGGCTCGTGATGATTCCGGTCCAGAGGTCGAGGGTCTGCTCCGGTTCCTGGATATCCGCGGGCGCCAGCGGCGTTCCGTCGGGCTTGTCCCATTCGAGTGAAAGTTGGCCAAGCGGATGGAGGCGCGGGTTGCGGCGCAGCCAATCGCTGGCGGGCGTCCCCGCGCGGGTCGGATACCCGACCGTGCGTCCGTCCGCTTGCACGAAGTCCTGATTGGTGTCGTCGAGTTTGAAGCCCTGCGGATTCGGATCGGTCGTCCAGCACCAGCGGGCCAGCGTCTCCAGCGGGATCCCGTGCTGCCAGTAGTAGTCGCCGAAGGTCTGCAGGCCCGTGATGTCGACGGTGAACGCGAAGCCGCCGTTGCCGACCGTGAGCGGCGCCGTGGGATCGACCTGCCGCACGACCGGATTGTGCCGGCGCACCAGCGCCTCGCGGTCGATCGGCGTGGTCGCCGGCAGGACAACCGGCACCGGCGCCGCTCCGGGTGTGAATCGCAGGAAATCAAAATCCGCCGCTCCCGCGCCCTCACCGTAACAGAACAATGCGATCCGCGCGCCCTTCCATTGCCCCGACTTGAGCATGGCCGCCACGCCGGTGTCGGTGAAACTCGTGCCATCGAGGCTGTAGGCCAGTCGCGCCGCCGCGCCGCGGTACTCGGCGCGCAGCCACACTTCGTTCGCCGAACCGAGCGCCGCGGTGCCGCCGGCCCAGAACACCGCCAGGCCGCTCGCCGTGCGCTCGACGCCCACCGGTTCGAAGCCCTTGCCGCACTGGAACGCCAGGCCGGCCCGCTGCCCCGGAGCCAGCGCTGCGGCATCCAGTTTCGTCACAAAGACGCCATCCTGGCCCCAGAGTTTCTGCGTCAGCGTATTGCGGGCGCTCGTCAGATCCGCTGCGGGGCGACCGTGCAGGCGCAACCAGCCGGGCCGCTCGGCAAGTGACCACGCGTCCGCAATCGGGTTGTGGTTCCACTGCCACTGCGGTTGCAGCGCAGCGTCCGAGAACTCGTCCGATGTCTGGGGTTGGGAGATCGCGAAGGAACCTTTGATCGAGGGCTTCCTCGCGCTCAGAACCGGCCGACCCTTGTCGCCGAAAACCGGCCAGTCATCGTCGTGCCAGCGCACCGGCTGCAGATGGCAGACACGGCCAAGCTGGCCGCTCGACTGGAACCCGACAAACCACGAATCGCCGTCTGCCAGCTCGACCAAGCCGCCCTGGTGTGGTCCGCCATCGGGTACCACGACGCGGCGTTCGTACGGACCGCGGATGTTGCGCGAGCGCAGGATCGTCTGTCCGCCGCGCTCGACGCCGCCTTCCGGCAGCGAGATGTAGTACCAGCCGTTCCGCTTGAAGAGCTTCGGCCCTTCGGCGACCGGCCCGCGGTAGATCTCCATCCCGTCGTCGAGCAGCTGCGTGCCGTCGGCGCTCATCCGGTGGAGGAGCAACGGTCCGGCGCCGAGCCGGCCGTGCACGAGATAGGCTTGCCCGTCGTCGTCCCAGAACGGACAGGGATCCTCCCACTGGTCCACGGCCTTGACCGTCACTGGCCCTTGCCATGGACCGGCCGGATCGGCCGCCGTCCAGAGGAACAATCCCTCGCGGGGTGTGCAGACATAGAGGAAGAAACGGCCATCGTGAAAACGCAGCGAGGGGGCCCACGTGCCTTCGCCGTAGCCCTGCAGCGAATCGTACTTCGCCGCCACCGGCAGGCGGTCGAAGACCCGCGCAAGCACCCGCCAGTTCACCAGGTCCCGCGAATGCAGCACCTGGATGCCGACGAAGTGGAACTCCGAGGCGACCAGATAGAAATCGTCGCCGACGCGAATCACGTCCGGATCGGAGCAGTCCGCCGGCAGGATCGGATTGCGGTAGGTGCCGTCGCCCTGATCCCCCCACGGCAGAACCCCGTCGGCGCTCGCCGCGGCGCCCGTCACGAAGAAGGCCAGAGCGAGGAGAAGCCGGCGAACGAGGGCGAGCATCGGCGGAATGTAGGTTTGCGGTGGCGGCAGGTCCAGAGCCGCGTGGTCGCTCACAGCGGCGCCACGTAGCCGTCGCGGCCGCCGAGCCGGTCGCGGTGCCGGCGGACCATGACCACGCCGAAACACGCCGCACCGAAGAGCAACGCCATCATCAGATTCAACAACCGGTAGCGTCCACAGGTCACCTCGCCCACCAACGGCATCGCGATCGTGAAGCTCCAGTCCTTGAGCGCGTCGAACGTCCAGCCGACGAACGGCATCACCAGCGCTCCGATCACCACGGACTGGATGATCGTGTTGGCGCCCGCCAGCTGGCTGTAGCGCATCGGGTGGAAGATCTCCTGGGTGAGTTTCAACTGCGCGACCATCACGGTCCAGAACGCGATCCCGGCGAGCAGCGTCGACCAGAGGTAGGTCACCGGCCCGACGACAAAGCAGAACGACAACGCGTAGAAGATGGTGATCAGGATCAGGCTCCAGCGCAGCACGTCGACCGACCCGCGTTTGTCGATGAGCCGGCCCATCGGATACGCGAGAAAGACCCAGGCCAGCATCGGCCAGCTCCGCATCCGCCCCACGGCCCCGAGATCCATCCCGAGCTCCTCGCGAGGGAAAAACACGACATACGCGGAAAGCCCGAGATGCACGCTGTAGAGGCAGATCCGCACGAAGTAGGTCCAAAGGTAGACCGGATGCCGGTACGATTCGGCCACGAAGACCCGGGTGGCGCAGGCGAAATGGGACCAGAGCGGTGCGCGCCCGGCGCCGGAGGACCGCGGCGGCGATGCCACCGCCGGATAGGTGCCTTCCCGCACGAACCAGCAGATGGCCAGAAACCCGACGAGGTTCAGCACCGCGATGCCGATGAAGATCGGTCGGCTGTGGGTCTCCGCCCGCCCGAGCAGCCAATAATTGATCGCGAAGGTGCTCGCGGCGCCGACAAGACGGAAGAGCGACAGGAAGAGCCCCATCCGGTTGTCCGGCACCACGTCGCGCAGGAGCCCGAAGAACGTGACGTTGGTGGCGGTCTGGACTGCGCGATAGAGGAAGACGAAGAGCGCGAAAGTCGCGACCACCGAGGTCACCGGGAGCAGCCCCAGCGCACCCCCGAGCCCGACGCGCTCAAACCAGTGCGCGATCTCCGGCGAATAGGGAGTCAGCGCCAGGAAGAGCGAAACAAACGGGATGGTGAGGAAGAGGATCGGGATGCGTCGGCCCCAGCGCGTGCGCAGCCGGTCCGAATAGTAGCCGAGCGGCGGCATGATCAGCGCCTGGAGCACCATGTTGAACGTCACGATGATCAGCCCGATCGCGGTGTTCGAGGCGCCGTGCGCCTTGAGGATGATCGGCAGGATCGTCGGCTCGATGTTGTCGATCAGCGTGAAGACCACGTCGCCCCACAGCAGCCAGCCGAACACCTCGAGAAGCCCGCGACGGTCGTAGCTCAACGTGCCGGCGCGGAAAACCGGCTTGTCCGCGGCGGTCGCGGCGGGGATGGAGGAGAGGGGCTGGGGCATGGAGGAGATCCGGCACGGCCGGTGTTTGGGGCCGTTGCGGCGCCCAGCGAGGCGCACCGCGCCCGCGGGAGCAACCCTGCTTGGAGTTTACGCGTAAAGCTCGCGCCCGGAACGTCGCAAAAAGGAGCCCCCGACCTGACCAGATCGGGGGCTCCGGTGTGAACACGAACCCGATCAGAAATTGAGGGTCGTCGTGAGGCGGACGTTGATGCCCGGAGAGCTCGTGATGCCGGTGCCGGAAACCCGGCCGCCGGCGACCGCGATGTAGCCCTCGTCGTTGAAGAGGTTCTCGACGTTCAAGCGCGTGGAGAGCCACTTGTTCCAGCTATAGGAGGTGCTGAAGGTCGTCACATACTGCGGCTCGAGGAAGAAGCTGGTCTGGCCGACGACGCGCAACGCCGTGTAGTTGATCGGCACGTCGCCCGCGCGACGGCCGTTGTAGTTCACGCCCGCGCTGAACGAAAGCCCCTTGCACGGGCCGTCGGCGACGCGGTAGTTGAGCAGGAGCGAGGCGTTCTCGTCGGCCACGCCGCGGACATGCCGGCCGAGCGCGTCGCGCATCTTGAGGTGCGAGTAGCTGGCGATGACCGAGATGTTCGGCGTCAGGCTGCCCATCACCTCGAACTCGAGCCCGTTGTTGCCGAGGTCGGAGATGAGCTGCTCCGGCGCGGTCGGGTCGGTCTGGCGCGCGGGGTTCGGCACCGTGACGTTGGTCTGGTTGATTCGGAACCAGGCGCCGTTGAACGCGAGCCGCTGGTTGAAGAACTCGGTCTTGAACCCCGCCTCGTCCTGCACTCCGTCGCGCCAGAGCGGGTTGTTGTTGGCGATGACCGGCGAGGAGTTCGTCGAGTGGCTGTAGTAGAGCGAGACGTTCTTGGTGACCTTGAACAACGCGCTGGTGGTCCACATCTGCTTGCTGTCGTCGAGCACGCTCATGCCGCCGCCGGTGAGCGCATTCCACGCCTTCGTCAGTGTCGAATAGCGCAGCAGGCCGCCGGTGAGATACAGCCGGTCGTCGAGGAGGCCGAAGCGCTGGTTCAGGTAGAGCTGGAGGTTCTGGTACGAGCTGCCGTTGCGGTACGAGAACGTCGCCGGGAGGTCGGGCTTGGCGACGACGTCGGGGTGCGCGAGATCGATCAGGATCGAGCCGTTGGGGGTGTTCTTGTTGCGGGTGTCGCCGTCCTGGTGGCTCCAGGCCAGGCCGGTGACCGTCTGGGAGCTCACCGGACCGAACTTGTAGTTCGCCACCAGATCGGACTGGAAGCTGCCCGTGCGGCGGGTCGACCACTGCTTGTCGCGGCGCGCGGGAATGGCCGCGGGGTTGAAGAACGCCGAGTACGTCGACACATACCGGTTGGAGGTCGCGTCATACGGCTGCGTGGCATCCTGCAGCGCCCAGGTGTAGTTCTGCGTCAGCTCGCCGGTGTAGGGATTGTAGCGGTTGTTGAGGCTCGGCGTGCCGAGGAACTCCTGGTCCGAGTCCTCGTAGTAGTAACGGCCGTTGGCCGCGAACCGGAGGCTGATGTGGTCGTTCAAGGCCGTGGTGAGGACGGTGAAGAGATCCGCGCTGTGGGTGCCGACATGGCTCCAGGGCTGGATGCCGTTGCGACCCGTCTTCGAGATGCCGCGGGCCAGATAGGGCTCGCTCGTGTCGGCGGTCACATCCGGGTCGAGGATCAGCAGCGGCTCGCGGAAGATCCAATGCTCGGCCCCGATGAACTTCACCGTGAGCATTGTCTTGTCGGAGACGCGCCAGGAGAACATCGGCGCGAGCGACTTGCCGCGCTGCCGCGCATCCTCGGACCAGAAACGCTGCGTGTCCTGCAGCGAGCCGACGAGCCGGTAGGCGAAGTTGCTGCCCGGAGCGAACGGTCCGGCGACATCGAGGGTGACCTTCTGCGCATCGTACATCCCGACCTGGGCCGAGAGGCTGCGCTTGGATTCGAAGAGCGGGGACTTGGTCACCACGTTGATCGAGCCGCCGGGGGCGCCGGCGGGCGAGAGGATGGCGTTCGGGCCCTTGGTCACCTCGATGCGCTCGATCATCGTCTCCTCGACGTTGTCGGCATCGGCGGACTGGAGGAAGTTGTCCACGGTGCGGGCGCCGTTCTGCGTCTCGAAGCCGCGGATGATCATGCGATCTTGGAACTGGATCCCGCGGCCCTCCTGCACGCCGGCCACGAAGCGGGTGACATCGAAGATGCGGCCGGGCGCGAGGTCGTCGATCAGGTCGCGCGTGATCACGGTCAGCGAGCTCGGGGTGTCGATCAGCGGCGCGCGGACGCGAACCGCCGAGATGGCGTCGGCCGACCGGTACCGGTCCTCGGTCCGCGACGAAACGGTGAAGTCGGGCAGCACGACGACATCGTCCTCGGCGGCGGGCGCCGCGGCAGGCGGGCCGGCGGGGGTTTGCGCGAGCAGCGATGTCGACGCGGAGAACAAGACACAGGCGAGCGGCAGCAGCCGCCGGGTTTGGGGTGCGAGGTGCATGAATGAATCGGGGTTCTTGGGGCCCACGTCCCGTCCGCAGAGGAGCGGACCGCGAACGGGTCGCGGGCCGTCGCTGCGTGGCGGAAGGACAGGCGCAGTAGTCAGTTGTTGGGGGCGCGTCAGGTGGGGGGCCCGACGCACGGCATCTGATCCGGCCGCGGGGAGTCCAGCCAGAGCCTCGCGGCTTTCCACGTAAAATGCCGTTGCGCACCGTGGTCTCGGCGCCGTCGAATCGCCGCCGTGCCGCCACCCGATCCGCAGCCACCGGCCAACCCGGCCTCGCCCACCCTGCGCGACATCGCCCGCAGTCTCGGCGTGAGCCACACCACGGTGTCGCTCGCCTTGCGCAACGATCCCTCGATCCCGCCAACCACTCGCGCCAGGGTGCATGCCGCCGCCGACCGATTGGGCTACCGGTCGAACGTGCTCGTCTCGACGCTCATGACCCAGGTGCGCCTCAAGCACCAGAAGTCGGTTCCGGAGGTCATCGGGTTCCTCAGCGGCGGACCGACCGAGGACGATTGGGAGAAGCACTCCGCGTGCGTCGGCTTCTTCGAGGGCGCCCGCCAGCAGGCGCCGAAGCTCGGGATGCGGATCGAACCGTTCTGGCTCGGCCCGGGCGGCGCGACCTCCGCCGCCACCTGCCGCGTCCTCCGGACTCGCGCCATCCGCGGTGTATTGATCGCTCCGTTTCCGGTTCCCGTCTACGCCCACGAGCTCGACTGGCCCCGGCTCATCTGCGTCGGACTCGGCTACGTCTACAAGGACCACCAGCTGCACCGTGCGACGCACAACCACTTCCACGGGGTTCTCACCGCCTACGAGAATCTTCGGCGCCTGGGGTACGACCGGATCGGGCTCATGCTGGAAGACTCGCAGAACAGCCGGGTCGGCTTCAGCTGGCTGGGCGGATTCCGCGCCGCGCAGGACATGCGCGGCGGCGCGCGCCTCGAGCCCATGCTCACCGCGGACACCGACGCACCGTCGGCCGTGAAAACATGGCTCAAGCGGCAGCGCCCGGACGCCGTCATCGGTTTCGGCCCCAAGCAATACCTCGCCCTCGAACAAGCCGGCTGCCGCATCCCCTCCGCCCTCGCCTTCGCCGCGCTCGATGTCGAACAGATGAACCTGGCCCATGTCGCCGAGCCGGCGGGCATCAACCAGAACCTGGAGCAGATCGGGGCGACCGCCGTCGATATCATCGCCACCCAGCTCTACCACAACGAGCAGGGTTTCCCGCCCCATCCGGTGTTGAGTATGATCGAGGGCCGCTGGGTGGACGGGCGGACCGCGCCGGTCCGCCGTTGACGACGCGGAGCCCCGGCCAACTCGGAGCCCGCCGCGGCGCGCCACTCCCCCTCACCGCATGGAAAAGCTACATGCCGGCGAGCGCACGATTCGCTCGCCCCGGTGAAGACCACCCATCCGGCAATTGCCCGCCCCGCCGCCATCCGCGACCGCGCTTCCCCGCTCAGTTGAGCGGATTGTCTCCCGAATTCTGCTTGCCGGCGGAAGCGCAGGCCACCTAGTAACCTCCGCTCAATTTTCTGGGTCGATAGCTCAATGGTAGAGCAGCGTCCTTTTAAGTCGTTGGTTCCGGGTTCGAATCCCGGTCGACCCACCAATTTTCCGCCGCGCGCCCCCCCACCTGCGGCCGGCCCGGACGGATTTCGGATAACCCGCTCGACCCCGCTTTGGGGCCTTTCCCCCAAAGATTTCGCGAAATTTTTCGCGGAATAGCCGATAGATCATCTGGCCAAATCCGGAGACTTCACCTGATGATCCCTCAAGAAAAACCCACGTCCGTTCTCGAACGCCAGCTGTCCGCAGACCGGCAAGCCGTCCCCAGCCAAAGCAAGATGAAGCGCGTCGTCATCATTGAGGATCAAACCGCCATCCGCGAGATGCTCGCGGAGATGCTTCGCAACGATCCCAACTACAAGATTGTCGGCGAGTGCGGCGACGGCCAGCAGGCCTACAACCTCTGCCTCGAGACCAAGCCCGACCTTGCCATCCTCGATGCGAAGCTCCCCGGCCTCAACGGCGTGGACCTCCTGCGTCGCCTGGCCAAGCAGCTCAAGAACACCCGCTATCTCGTCTTCTCCGGCTACGAGAATCCGGTGCTCGTCCGCGAGATGCTCGAGGCCGGTGCGCACGGGTTCGTCGAGAAGACCGCCGGACTGAGCGAGTTCCGCAAGGGCATCCAGACCGTCTCCAACGGCGGCACCTATTTCGGCCCCGCCGTCGCCGCGCTGCTGCTCAACGTGGTGACAAACCCTTCCGCTGCCTCCAGCCACGACCTGCTCACCGATCGCGAACGCGAGATTCTCCAGTTGGTGGCCGAGAGCTACAGCACCAAGGAGATCGCCTCCAAGCTCGGCATCAGCGTCAAGACGGTCGACAACCACCGCACGAATCTCATGCGCAAACTCGATTTGCACGACGTCGCGAGTCTCACCCGCTACGCGATCGAGATCGGACTGGTCGACAACCGCAGCTCGCTCCCGCCGGGCGCCGCCCGCTGAGCCTGATTGCCGCCTGCGTTCCGTGCGCAGGACTCGCGATCTCGGTGCGCCAACTGCCCGACATTCTTCTTGCGCCAGCTGAGCGCTTTACGGATAACCGCGCACCTAAACGACAAGCCCCTTTTTCCATGAACAAGCTCTCGAAACTCGCCTGTTTCATCCTCATCGGAGCCTCCGTGCTCCTCGCCGGCTGCCCGAAGAAGCCGAAGCGCCCCTCCCCAGACTCTACCGTCTCTGGCATGGGGCCCGGCGGCATCAATCAGCAGGGCGTCGATTTTGGCGCGAATGCCGCCAACGGCCTTGAACAGAACACGGCAGCCCAAGGTCACTTGGCCGAGGAGAATCTCGACCGCACTGCGCTCCCCACGATCTATTTTGATTTCGACCGCTCCGCGATCAAGCCCAGCGAGCGCGCCAAGCTTGAGCAGGCCTCCAAGAAGATTGCCGCCGACTACAAGGACAAGCAGATCCTCCTCGAAGGTCATTGCGACTGGCGCGGTACCGCCGAGTACAACATGGGCCTCGGCGATCGTCGCGCCAACGCCGTGAAGGAATACCTCCAGAAGCTCGGCGTCGAAGTCGTCCGCCTCGAACCCCTTTCGAAGGGCGACCTCGATGCGCAGGAGAACGCCTCCTCCGAGCAGATGTCCAAGGACCGCCGCGTCGAGATCGTGATCATCAAGCAGTAACCTGAAATCCCTTTCCCGCCAGCAAGCCCCGGTCGCACGACCGGGGCTTTTTTGTTTCCCAATCCCACGCCCATCCGTGTCCGTGTACGGATCTTCGGATACATCCACACTCACCGAGAAACCAACGGCGGGCCTTCGCGGAATCACTCTATCGGAGTGCGCCGCTTCGGCATCGGAGGACCCCAGATCCGGAGTAAATATTCCGCTAGATTGAGCAGACTGGTCCGCGGCACTCCGCCCCGTTCCCGCCAGTCCCGGAAGGGCTGGACATGCGTTCCCCGCTCGTGGACGTATTCACGGAGCTCATCAGCGAGGGTCGCCGGCACGAGCGTGCCCCGTGCCGCGCGGCTCGCCACTTTGTTTTCCCAGTGGCGCAATTCCTCCGGATGTGCTTGGAGATAATCGAAGACGGCCTGCTCGTAGCGGTTGAGACTCATCGGGAAACCTTCCTCGGGCGGCGCGGTCCAAGGCAAACAAACTTACCGTGAACACAAATACCCCTCCCTCCAACAATCCGCACAATCCCCAGAAGCCGGCTGCGCCTGCGCAAAGCAATGTTGCCCAGCGCCGCGAGAACTCCAGCCTCGGTGCTGCGCACCAATCCAATCCTTCCATGTGGAATAGCTTCAAAGCACAAATCCCGGCGATCTTCTTCACCGCCGTCATCACCATCGGGGCGCTCGTCTGGCTGGGCAACAAGGTCGTCGCCAACATGACCGCCCAGAACGAGCGCCAGCTCGCGGAGCTCCGCTCCTCGACCGAGCAGCGGATCAAGGAGTCCAACGACGCCCTCAAGGCCCAGATGGAGGCGACCTACACCCTCCTCAAGGACTCGGTCGACAACCGTAAGGGCGGCCTCTTCATGACCGACGACGAGCTGGCGAAGCTCAACGATGAGAAGGTCATGGTCCTCGCCAAGGCCCTTGCCGACCAGATCCAGCCCTACGGCATGCCGATTCCGAAGGACCCGAAGGAAGCCGAGGAACAGCGCAACAAGCAGGTCGACGAAGTCGCCGGCCGCATGGCGGGCAAGATCCAGCCTATCCTCGAGCAGATGTCGAAGGACACGAATCTCACCAAGGAGAGCGTCGCCAGCTACGGCCAGCGCATCTCCGACCAGATCGCCGGCGTCCTGACCTCGGAGCTCGCGCAAAAGCAGAAGCTCAACAACAACCTCCTCGAGTCCACCTCGATCGCCCAGGAGTCGATGCGCATCTCGCAGCAGATCACCGCGCTCTACCTCTCGCAGATGAAGAGCGAGTCCTTGCTCGGCCGGATCCTGATGCTCCCCGCGCACGTCGTCCAGGACGTGGGCAAGGGCTCGATCGTCAACAGCAACGAGCGCGAGAAGGTCGAGGCGAAGATCGCCGACGATATGAAGAAGCTCCAGCAGCGCCTCGACAACGTGAAGGCCAACATGCCCACGCCCGAGACCGCCCCGGCCGCGACGCCGGGCAACTGATCCTCGTTCAACCGGTTCTCCCAAGCCCGCGGCCGATGCCGCGGGCTTTTCTTTTCCCCGACTCGCGCCGGACCATGTGCGGTCTCGACGTCCTCGGGCCCCGACAGCCGGGGCGTGGGGGTCTCGCTCCTCTTGCTGGCTCAATTGCCACTAGGCTGGCACGACCGCCCCAGACTGCCATCACAACGAAGTCCCCTCGAAATCATCCCGGATGTGCCGTTCCGATAGTATCCATGACACTGATTTCCATACAGCGAACTGCCGCGTTCGCCCTAATCTCCGGATCATTGCTGCTCGCCGCCTACGCCGCCGCGTTTCCCGCTCTGCTGCCGATGGACCGGATGTCCAGCGACTTCTCCCAGCTGGTCCGCAGCCCCCACTGGAGCTGGATCGCCTCCAGCGCCTTTGCCGGCGTGGTGCTGTCGGCTGCGGGCTTCGCCGGAGTCTACAGCCGACTTTGGGATACCTCCGGGGTGCCCGGTTTCATGGGCTTCCTCTTTCTCGAGGCGGCCTACTTGCTCCAGGCCTGCAAGGTCACCTGGGAGATATTCCTCTACCCGCTGATCGCCCGCCATCCCGCTGCGGTGGTGCTTCTCCGCGACGGGCTGATTCGTGACTCCGCGTTGGTCGGATGGTTCAGGCTTGGTGCGACACTCACGATCTTCGCGGGCACCCTGCTCTTCTGCTTCACGCTCGTCCGCTCCCGCGCGTTTCCCAAGAGCGCCGGTGTCCTGGTTTTCGCCGGTGCGCTGATCTACGGCATCCACCTTTCCACCGCATCGGCCATCGCCGGCATCTTGATCCATGCGCTGGGCTGCCTGGTGCTCGGCCTGCGCCTCATGCGGCCGCCGCCGGTCACCGCCAGCGCTTGACCTGTTCGCCCAAAACGGCGGGCTATAGCCCCCCGAAGGGCTCAATCGCCGCTACGTCATCCGGGGCTCGTCCGCCGCAACTCCGGCCGCCACAACCAGTGCCATGGTTCGTAGACGACTCCCGTATCACCGTTCCGTGGATAACTTAGGCTGAATCCGAAGCGCCACGCATGGGTCTCCAGCCAGCGGAACTCGCGCGTGGTCTCGAAGCCTTCGTTCAGGTGCTCGCCGTCGGGCGACCCGATGTCGACCGCTCGCCCGGTGTGATGCTCGCTGTGTCCGGGGTAGGCACTTACCCGCAGAATCTCGGTCCACGCCACTCCCGCCGCCAACTTCCTGCCCACGATCTCCCTCTGCCGCGCCACACTGCGAAACCCCGAGAGCAGGAGCAACTGCACACCGTCGAGTGCCGCATCGTCGCGCATCTCGGCCCACGCCCGCGCGGCCTCGGGAATCAGGCGCTGCTCACGACCGAAGACATCGGGCCCGATCGAGACCAGCGCGGTCGCTTCCGGCTGACGAGGCATCCGCTGTTCATAGCCCGCGGGCGGCGCCGGCAGCACCGGAACCTCCTTGGCCGCGGCTTTGCCATGGCTGTCGTGGGCGCGGTTCTCGGGCATGCCGGGATTCCCTCGGATCGCCCGACCAACCGCAACCGTCGAGAACAACCTTCCCTGAGCGGCCCGGGCGCCCTCCGGCCGCCGGTCAACCGCGGTCGGTCACATCGAGCTCCGGCCACTGCGCGATCTTGCGGTGCAAGGTTCGCCGGCTGATGCCCATGAGTTTGGCGGCCTGCGTCCGGTTGCCGCGCGCCTCCATCAGCGCCTGACGCAGCAGCCGTTTCTCGTTTTCTTCCACCGACAACGGAGGGGGGATGGTCGAGCTCGCGCCGCTGGCGCCGTTCGTCGGGATCGCCGGCCCTGAGACGGTTTGCGCTGCCACGGCCGCCACAAAGCCGTTCGCGTCGCCGGAGCCCATCGGGCGCGTTATCGGCGGCAACGGCACCTCGCCGCGGAACTTCGGCTCGAGATCGAACTCCGTGAGTCGCCCGCCCCGGCGCAGCACCACGGCGTTCTCCGCGAAATTGCGGAGTTCGCGGATGTTGCCCGGCCAGGCATAGGCGACGAGGTGTTTGAGTGCCCCTGGCTCGATCGTCAGCGGCGGCGTGTTGTTCTCCTTGCTGAACTCAGCGATGAAATGCCGCAGCAGAACCGGGATGTCCTCACCGCGGTCCCGCAACGGCGGGGTGGCGATACGGACGACATTCAGGCGAAAAAACAGGTCCTCGCGGAACGTCCCCTGCGCGACCATCTGCTCGAGATTGCGGTTCGTCGCCGCGACCAGCCGCACGTCGAGCTGCACGGGTTTCTGGCTGCCAATGCGCTCGACTGAGCGTGTCTCCAAGAAGCGCAGGAGCTTCACCTGTGTCGACGGGCTCACCTCGCCGATCTCGTCGAGGAAGATCGTGCCGCCGTCGGCTGACTCGAAACGACCCACTCGCCGCTCGTTCGCCCCGGTGAACGCCCCCTTCTCATGGCCGAACAATTCGCTCTCCAGCAGCGTGGAGGGCAACGCCGCGCAGTGGACCGCCAGAAAGGGGGCCCGCGCGCGGGAGCTGGCCTGATGGATGGCCTGCGCGATCAGCTCCTTGCCCGTGCCGGTCTCCCCTTCGATCAGCACGGTCGCCCGCGACGGGGCCACGAGCTTCACGCGCTCGATCACCTCGTTGAGGCGGGCGGAATGACCGACGATTCCCTCGAAGCTGAATTTCTTGTCGAGCCGCTCGTGGAGCTGCTTCACCTCCACCTCCAACGTCCGGGACTTCAGCGCGCGCTGGACGATGATCTCGAGCTTCTCGAGGTTGACCGGCTTGGTGAGAAAATCGAAAGCCCCGCGCTTCATCGCCTCGACCGCCGAATCGATGTTGCCGTAGGCCGTCATCATGATGACCACTGGCCGGTTCGGAAGCGTCAGCGCCTTGTCGATCACCTTCAGCCCGGACTTCCCGGGCATGCGCAGATCCGTGATGATCACGTCGAACTCGTGGGCATCCAGGAGGTTGAACGCCTCGTCGGCGCTGCTCGCGACCGAGACGTCATAGTTGTCCTCGAAAGCCAGCAGCAGCCCCTCGCGGGTGTGCTTTTCGTCATCTACGATCAGCACCGACGGTATCATGCGCCGATGAACGTCGCCGGGGAAAAACGGGTCAATGGGAAATTCTGACACACCCCGGTGAACGACTGCATCGATCCACAGATCGGGCGCTTCGATTGGAGCCCGAAGGCCAACCGCAAAGACCGTCAACTGGCCTCTCCTGTGCACCCCAACGTCGGCACGCCTCGCTCAAGCTGTCGCGCCGCGCTCCACAAAAAATGCAGCGGAATTTGCAATGTGTGCGTGGCTGCAAATCGCGCGCTTCTATACCCTCTTGCCGCCTCGATGCCCCAGCCGGCTTAGCCGAACGGGATGTCGGGCAAATTCAGACCCCCATTTTGCAGTATTGAGAGACGGTGTTGTGAGTGAACACCGGCTCTCATCCACAAAACGGTGGATCGCAGAACAGCCCCGGTCCTGGGGTAGCGGGACCGGGGCCTTTGTTTGTCCAGAGGCCGAGGCTGTCGCCACAGGTCGGTGACACCGGCGCAAAAGGCGGGTTTGTGCCTTGCCTCAACCGCAGCGTTGAACGCTCCGGGGTGGGCGTCCCTTGCTTCGGCCGTACCACCGAAACCGGACTGGCGTAGCCGCATCCGCCAACGGCGCGGGTGCGGGCCGCTTCGCGCCTCTGCGCCTGCACGGCGGCCGCGGTAGGCCTTACTTTCTCTCCATGAGGGAGAGAAACACGTCGAAGACCGCCGGATCGAAATGGGTTCCGCGGACGCTCGTCATCTCCGCGATCACCCGTTCGTCGGTCCACGCCTCCTTGTAGGCACGCTCCGACCGCATCGCATCGAACACATCGGCGACGGCGACAATCCTCGCCTCGAGCGGAATCGCCTCGCCCCACAGGCCGCGCGGATAGCCTCCCCCATCCCACCGCTCGTGGTGGCACAACGCCACCTCTGCGGCGGTGCGGATCTCCGGCCACTCGCTGCCCTCAAGCACGCGATACCCGATCTCGGTATGGGCGCGGACGATGGCGAGCATCTTGTGTCCGAGCTGCCCCCGCCAGTGTAGCACTTTCCGCGGCACGCCGATCTTGCCGATGTCGTGGATGCTCGCCGCGATGCGGATCCGCTCGACCTGCTCGGACGGAAGACCGAGTCCCTTGGCGATCTCCGCCGCGGTCTCGCCGACCCGCTGATGATGGCTGGAGAGTCCGGGATCGAACACCTCGCACGCCATCCGGAGCCGGTGGCCGATCTCCTCCCAAGGCTGGTGGAACCGCCGCACCGGGGCCGGTCCCTCATCTCGTTGCGGAGAGCTCGGCAACGCCACGGGCCGGCCGGCCCGGCGCGCCTCCTTGTTGCGATAGAGTGCGGCATCGGCCGCCGCGAGCAGCTCATCGAGCGATCGTCGTTCGTCGGGACCGAGGAGGAGCAGGCCCGCACTGGTCTGGAGGCGGAACGGCGACGAGCCGGAGTCGTTCCTCGCCGCGAGCTGCTGCTCCAGTACGTCCAGCGCCTCCAGGGCGGCGCCAGGGTGCGTCTCGATGCCCATCGCGAGAAACTCGTCGCCGCCCAGGCGCGCGAACAACCCCTGCTTCCGGAAAGCGCTGCGCAGCAGGGTCGCGAACTCCACCAACGCCGCGTCGCCACAGGCATGGCCCAGCGTGTCGTTGATCTGCTTGAACCGGTCGAGATCGAAGCACGCGATATAGCCGTTGGCGGTCCCGCCGCGCAGTTGCTGCATCAGCTCGGGGTTGAGCGTGTTGAAGCCGCGGCGATTGTAGAGCCCGGTCAACTCGTCGAGCACCGCCAGTTGCCGGAGCGCGTGCTGGAGGCGATGGCGCTCGATGCTGTAGACGATCGATCGGTCGAGCTCCGGGGCGCTGCACTGACCCTTCACCAGATAATCCTGCGCGCCCGACTGCACCGACTTGAGGCCGATGTGCTCGTCTTCGGTGGCCGTCAGCACCACCACCGGCACCCCCCGGGCGACCTCGAGCACGCGGGCAAGCGTGTCCAACTCGTCGCTGTCAGGAAGATTGAGGTCGAGCAGCACCGTGTCGAAGTCCTGAGTGCCGAGGATCTCAAGGGTGTCGGCCAGGGTCTTGCGCCACTCGATGTGATACCGGCAGTGCTGCGACGTCTTCAGCATCTGCGTCACGATCCGGGCGATGACCGGCACGTCCTCGACCAGGAGGATGCGGATGTCCAGATGGACGCCGGTGCCGATCGGCGGGAGGTTCATGGCGCAGGAGTCGGCGGCGGAGTCGGGGGACGCGCGGCGGAATCCTCCCGGGTCGCGTCGGCGACGATTCGCGGGGTGAGGAAGAACACGAGCTCGGTCCGTTCGGAAGTCTTGTAGGTTCCGGTGAAGGCTTTTCCCAGCAGCGGGATGTCGCCCAGCACCGGCACCTTCCGGCGCGTCGAGGTGGACGAGTCCTGCACGAGGCCACCCATGATGATCGTGGCACCGTCGCGCACGCGCACGATCGAGGAGGCCTGGCGGATGTCGATCACCGGCGCGTTGGTGTTCCCCGTTGCCGAGGTCTCGGTGCGCACGAGTCGGCTCACCGCCGGCGTGATGTCGAGCGTGACCAGGCCGTCGGCGGAGACCTGCGGCGTGATCGAGAGCACGGTGCCGACGGTGATCGTCTGGATCGACTCGTTGGTCGAGATCACCGGTGGGCTGCCCGGAGACTGCGTCACCTGGGTCACGAAGACGGGCAGATCCTGCCCCACCCGCACGACCGCCGGCTGGTTGTTGAGCGTGCGCAGCCGGGGTTTGGAAACGACCTTGAGGTCACCCTGCTGTTTCAGGGCGTCGAGGACCGCCGAGATCGAGCCGCGCTGGTGGGTGATGCGGATGCCGGTGGCGGGCGGCACGCCGCCGAAGATGGGATTCTGCACGATGAGTCCGCCCGAGCTGGGGATGCCGAGCTGCCCGGGAATCGTGCTGAACGTGGAATCGAGGGTACTGGAGACCTTCTGCCAATTGATCCCCAGCTCGCTCGTGTTGTTCAGCGCGACCTCGTAGATCTCAACTTCGAGATCGACTTGGCGCACGATGCTCTGGGTCACGCTGGCGAGGTAGTTGGCGATCGTCTCGACGTTCCGGTGCCGGTCGCGCACGAGGATCGTGCCCGCGAGGCTGTTGATCGTGAACGAGCCCGACTCGGAGACCATGCTCTTGAGCTGTTCGCCGAGGTCCCCCCAGAAGTTGATGGTGGAAGTGTTGGTGACGGTCATCGTCGAACCTTCGGCGCCTCCCGCACCGCCGCCGCTGCCACCACCGCTGGTGCTGCTGCCGCCGGAGGATGACGAGCCGCCGGAACTGATCTGCACCGCGTTCGACCCCTGCCCGGAACGCGTCACGTGGATGTAGTCGACCTGGAAGAGCCGCGTCTCGCGGTTGCGCACGCGCAGAAGCCGGCCGTCCTGCACGAAGTAGTAGCCGTTCGCGTCGAGCAGCGCCTGCATCGCGAGATCGAGCGGAAGGTCGCGAAACTCCACGGTCACGTCGCCCTCGATGTCGAGATCCGGGACGATGTTGAGGCTGTTGGCGCGGGCGAAGAGGGCCAGCGCCTGCTTGATCGGGACTCCGTCGGCACGGAAGCTGAACATGGCGGACGGCACCACGGCCGGGACTGCCGCCACGGGCGCGGCCGACGGAGCAGCGGAGGAAGCGGGTGGCGCAGCGTCCTCGGCGGCGGCCAGAGGGGCGAGGAGAGGCGCCGCGAGCAACAGCACCCGGAGCGGAAGGGACGTGCGTGGTTTCATTTGGAAGTTGGGGCGGGGACGTTCGGTTTGGTGGTCTTCAGGACGAAGTCCGTGCCGACCGGCACGAACGCACGACCACCCGGGTGATTGATCCAGGCGCCGTCGATCGCGGCGCTTTCGATCGTGAAGTCGCCGACGGACTCGCCCGGTGTGCAGATGCGGCCGTTCGCGAGAACGAGCGTGGCCTCGCCCTGTAACCAGACGGCGGAGACGCGGAGATGATGCGAGGTCTCCGCTGCAGCGGTGCCGGTCGCCACCTCGGAATCGGGCGCGGCCGGTTTGGGCGGCAACGCGAACGGATCGCGCCCGTCGACCGGCCGCGAGATCGCCTTGAGTGCTTCGGTCACGGGGAGCCGTGGACCGGACTCGCCGTCGTCGCCCACCGACTGCCCGTCCTCCGCGGCCTCGATGCCGGGGACGGGTGCGGCCGGCTTCTTGCCGCCCGGAAGAAACTCCCGGCCCACGACGAGCAGGGCGGCAATCGCCAGCAGGGCGACAAACCAGGGCTTGTTAAGGAGCTTTCGCATCGGGGGGACGGGCGGCGTAGCGCACGCCAAATTCGACGGCGAGACGGCCCTGTTCATCGGCGCGCACGGTCAGGCGGGTGAGGCTGCCGTGTTTTCCGGGAGGCGGCAGTTGCTCAAGCAACGCCAGCAGCGAAGCGAAGGCGGCGCGGTTCTCGGGCGCCGGCACGAGCCGGCCGCGCACGCTCCGGTGCACCAGCCCGGTGGCACCGGGATTCTCGGCCTCGGGATCGTTGGCGTGAATCGTGGCGGCCCAGCCATGGGCCGTCGCCGCCTGCCGCATCGCCACCACCTGGAGGTCGAGCTCGTCGGGCCCCCGGAGCAGCCCGGCCATCAGCGCCGTGGTGCTGGCCGCCGACTCCGTGGCCTGATCCTCCGACCACTGGAGACGAAGCGCGGCAATCTCCTCCTCGAGCTGCAATGCCGGCTGGCAGATCGCCCGCACCTCCCGAATCCGCGGCTCGCGCCAGAGACGGTCCCAGCACGCCAGCCCGAGCAATGCGACGAACGGCACCACCAACGGGAGCACATAGAGCGTCCGCGCGATCCGTCCAGCATCGGGCCAACCGGGGATCACGGTGAGGAAATCCCAAGTGTCCTGCCGTGCGGCCTTGAGGTTAATTTTCAAAGAGTGTGCCCTCGAGGTTGAAACGCTGTTGGGTAACGGCCGACGAATTCCCCCCCATGGCAGCGCGGCCGAAGCCGGTCTGGTTTTCGGCGAAGCGGATGCGGAGCGGGCCCTTCGCCAGATGGCGCTGCAGCGCCATGAGCGCCTCGCGAGCCGAGTCGTCGTCGCCCACGATCAGTCCCTCGCACTGGAACGTCCACGCCGCTGTCTCCTCGTTCCATTTCACGCCGAAATCGGTGAGGCGGACGTCGGGCGGAAGCACCGTCGCGAGGTGGACCAGCAGCTTCGGCGGAACCGGCGGGAGCGTCTCCTGCGTGATCCGCTCCCGCAGCGCCCTCTCCTCCTCCAGCTTCCGGTTGCGCACCGCGAGGCGATCGCGTTCCTCCGTCAGCTCCGGCTCCCGCGAAGCCACGGCTTCGAGGCGTCCGCGTTCCCACCCCCAGCGTTCGTTGGCGTCCCAGAGCTTCTGCCCGAGGTTGGCCAGCGAGAGCCAGCCGATCGCCATGAGCCCGAGGCGGATGAACTGGTCGCGCCGTTTCCGCCGGATGTATCCGGAGATCAGGTTCACCGGATGGGTCCGCGCGACCCGTGAGGCGTTGACCACCCACTCCTCCGGCTGGGTCGGGAGCACCATCACCATCTTGCCGGCGCCGCACTTGGCCGACACCTCCTCGTTGGCGCGCCCGGTGCGCGTCACCAGCCAGATGCGGTCGACCGAGACGTTGAACTGCTGCTTCGCGTAGAGCAGCGAACGGTTGATCTCGATCGCGACGCGCTCCGGCGCCTCCTCGAGCGAAGCAAGGATGGTGCGGGTGAACAGGAGCGGTCCCCCCATCTGCGCCACCACGATGATCGTCGCATCGGCGACCTCGGCGGCGACCAGCGCAGGCATCCCGCGCGGAATCGGAAAGCCGTTCATCTCCCGCTGCACCGGGACGACCATCGGAAAGATGCGGGTCAGGTCCAGTCTCCGCGCGATGAAGATCCGGCGGAGCTGGTTGTAGAACGCCCGCGGCATCAGGTGCAGCAGAAACGCCTTCTCCTCCTTCGGCCCGGTCGCCGGCTGCGGCACCCACAACACCGGGCCCTTCTCCTTGGCATACCGGTCGACCCGGCTCTGCAGGTAGGTCTTCGTGGCGTTGGCGGAGAACCCTGGAGCCGCCTCGACCTGGTGGACAAACTGATCGCCCTCGTAGACCAGAAAGGTGTCGGTCCCCTCGAACTTCACGTTCGCCAACGCGGTGTCGAGCGCGGTGGCAAACTCCTCGACCGTGCGCACCGGGACGGGGCTGCTCCACTGGCCGAGGGTCTTGCGCTGGCGCCGCACGCCGACATGGAGCGTGCCGCGGAGCCACACGATGCCGAGCTGGTCGCTGCTGCGGCGCGAGACTTTGCGCCGGGCCGAGGCGCCCGGCGCCGGTTGCGCCTCGGTGGAGGCTGCGGGCTCGGCGAAGTCCGGCGGGACAAAACCACCCGGCTCGGGAGGAACGAAACCGCCGGGTTCGGGCGGAACGAAATTTTCGGGTTCGCTCATTGCGGGATCCAGTTCGTTCCGTCGAAGTCGAAGGTTCGGCCGGTGGTGCCAACGACGTAGGTGTAGTTCAGCGTCGCTCCGGAGGCGGCGCGGTAGAGGTTGAGCCGGGTGCGCGGCACGAGCCCGGAGAGAACAACATTTCCTCCGGCCACGACGTTCACGGCTGCGAGACTCGCGCCGCTCGGCTGCACGAGGTTGTAGCTCGCCGTCCCCGTGCCCCGGTTGTTCAGCGTGAGGGTGACGCTCGCCAGTTCGGTGGCGTAGACGGGCGCGAGGTTCACCCGCTGGATGAGCAGATACTCGCCGCTGCCGGTCACGGCGGTCCACGCGCTCCACCCGGCCCAGCTCGCGGTCGCCGGCACGGCCTTGTCGGCCGTCTGCCACAGGCTCTGGAACTGCGCGGCGGTGGTGATGTTGGCGGCGACGGGCAGCGTGAGCCCCGCGCGCATCGAGGAAAGGATCATCACCCGCGGGGTTGGCGTGGCCGCCGGGTCGGTAATGTAGGAGCGGGCCAGCGCCCGCTTGTTGGTCGCGATGTCGACCGGCGCGATGTCGGCGAGCGTGCCGATGGCCGTGGTCCAGTTCGCCGCCGTCGGCGCGACCCCGTTGACCCGCAGGTAGAGCTTCGTCTGCTCGCCGAGCGCCGCGAGCGTGGTGGCCTCGGCATTGACCGCCGCGCGGTCCATCGAGCGCAGGACGTTGGGCACGACGACGCTGGCGAGGATCGCCATGATCGCCAGCACGCCGATCATCTCGATCAGCGTGAACGCCGCGTTGGCGGCCCGGTGCTGGAAGGCGGTCGTCATCGGGCGTTCCAGAGCTGGAGGATGGGCAGGATCACAGCGAGGGCCACGAGCCCGACGACGGCGATCAGCGACAACATCATCGCCGGATTGAAGACGGCGAAGACCACCTTGATGCGCCGCGGGATGATCTTGTTGTAGTAGTCCGCCACGCCCTGGAGCGCGACGTCGAGCGTGCCGGAGGTTTCGCCGGTCGCGATCATCGTCACCAGCGTCTGCGGAAAGACATCGTGCTCGCCCAGGCAGCGGCTCAACGGCTTGCCCTCAAGCACGCCCTGGTGCGCGGCCTCGAGCGCGGCGGAGAGGGCGCGGTTGCCCACGAGATTGCGGCAGATCTCCAGGCCGCGCAGCAGCGGGATCCCGGAGCGGTACAGCAGCGCCAGATTGTGGCTGAAACGGGAGAGCGAGATCATCGACACCAGCGAGCCGAAGACCGGCAAATCCATCTTCTGGCGGTCGATCCACACGGCGAAATCCGGCGACCGCAGCGCCGCGCGGAACGCCACCGGCAACCCGATACCGATGAGCAGCAGCACCGGCCAGCCGCGCAGGAGCACCTGGCTGATTCCCATCACGATCCGCGTGAGCATGGGGACCTCGAGCGAGAGTTCGCTCAGCAGGGTGACGAACTTCGGAACCACGACCGTGAACAGCATGAGCACCAGCCCGAGCGCGGCGGTCATCACGATCACGGGGTACATCAACGCCTGGCGGACGTCCGCCACGAGCTGGTCGCACCATTCGAAATAGGCCTGCAGGCTGGCGAAGACCTCCGGCAGCTGCCCGCTGATCTCGCCGGCCTCCACCACTGCGGTGATCTCCGGCGTGAAAACGCGGGGATAGGACGTCATCGCGCGGTGCAGCGGCACGCCGATCGACACCTGATCGCGCAAAGTCGACAGAACGGCACCGGCCTTCAGCCCTTCGTTGTCCTCGGCGAGGCGCTGGAGCGCGTTGGGGAGCGTGATGCCCGCGCGCAGGAGCAGCGTGAGCTGGACAAAGACGCCGATCACGTCGGCGCGGCTCAGCTTGAGTCGGCTGACGATCGCGCGCCGCTCCAATTTCCCCTCCTTCGCCTCGAGCAGCCAGATGCCGGCGTCGCGCAAACGGTTCTCCAGCGTCTCGACGCTGTCCGCCTCGAGCGAGCCGGTGGTAACCTGGCCGGCGGCGTTGTACGCGCGATAGCTGAACGAGCGCATGGTCAGGTGTTGAACGCCACGCGGTAGACTTCCTCCAGCGTGGTGTCGCCGCGGAAGGCGCGGCGCAGGCCGTCATCGAACAGCAGCGGCATGCCGCGTTCGCGGGCGACGGCTTTGATCTTCTCGCTGTTGCCCGTCGGCAACAGTGGCAGATAGACATCGTCGATCTCGAGCACCTCGAAGATCGCCACGCGCCCGCGGAAACCCTGGTTGTGGCATTCGGCGCAACCAGTCGACTTCCAGAGCGTCGGTTCGCGGTCGGCGGGTACCGGCAGGTTGAACGAGCGCAGCAGCGAAGCCGGGTCGGCGACCGCCTGCCGGCAGAGCGGGCAGAGGCGGCGGACGAGCCGCTGCGCCACGACCAGATGCAGCGTGGCCGGCAGGAGGAAAGGCTCCACGCCGAGGTCGATCAGGCGGGGAATGGCGCCAAAGGAGTCGTTGGTGTGGAGCGAGCTGAAGACAAGGTGTCCGGTGAGCGCGGCGCGGACCATGAGCTGGGCGGTGTCCTTGTCGCGCGTCTCGCCGACGAGCAGGACGTCGGGATCCTGTCGGAGCAGCGTCCGCAATCCGGTGCTGAAAGTGAGGCCGATCTTCTCGTTGATCGGGGTCTGCCGGATGTACGGCAACCGGTACTCGATCGGGTCCTCGAGGGTGAAGACGGCGCGCTCGTGCCGGTTCACCGCGTTGAGCGCAGTGTAGAGAGTGGTGGTCTTGCCGCTGCCGGTCGGTCCGGTGACGAGAACGATGCCGTGCGGCCGGGCGACGGCCTTCGCGAGGCGGGCCTCGTCCTCGGCACGCATGCCGAGCGAGGGTAGCTCCATGACCAGCCCGCCGCTGTCGAGGATGCGCATCACGATGCTCTCGCCGTAGATCGTCGGCAGGCACGACACGCGCAGATTCAGTTCGCGACGTCCGAGCGTCAGGCTGAAGCGCCCGTCCTGCGGCAGCCGGGTCTCGGAGACGTCGAGGTTCGCCAATACCTTGATGCGTGCCGTGAGCGGATCCTGGAGGTCCTTCGGCACGAGCATGAAGGGCTGCAGAACGCCGTCGTGCCGCATGCGGATGCGCAGCGAACGTTCATCGGGCTCGAGGTGGATGTCGCTGGCGGACTTGCGGACCGCCGCGCCGATGAGCTGGTCGATCGCGCGGATCATCGGCGCCGCGGCGTCGTCCTCGCCCACCCGCGTCTTGATCGACATCAGCTCGTCGATCGTCTGGTCGAGCGAGCCGGCGCGGTCGTGCGCCGAGGCGAGTTTCTCAAGGATGTCGGGGAGCGGCGCGTTGAGCACCTCCACCCGCAGATGCGTGAGCTGCTCGACCTGGTCGATCGCGACCACGTTGAACGGGTCGGCCATCGCCAGCGTGAGCGTGTCGGCGGTGCGCGCGACCGGCACCAGCCCGTTCTCCTTGCAGAAGGCGAACGGCAGCAGCCCGAACACCTCCGCATCGAAGGCGACCTTGGTGAGGTCGACCGTAGGGGTCTGCGCATCCTTGGCGAGGAACGCGCTCAGGGCCGGGCCGGTGATGAAGCCCAGATCCTGGAGCACCGTGCCGATGAGCTTGTCGGTGCGTTTCTGCTCGCGCAGGGCCAGTTCGAGCTGGTTCTGCGAAATCAGACCGGCATCGAGGAGCCGGTCGCCGAGCCGCTTGGTCGGAAGGCCTGGAGTGAAGAAACCC
>JAEXPG010000034.1 GCA_023447015.1 Verrucomicrobiota bacterium | reverse complement strand
AGCTCTTCGCGCGCGACGCCGAACTCACCCGCCAGTTCCACACCGAGCTGCTGGGCGGGAAGTGGAACCACATGATGGACCAGACGCACATCGGCTACACCTACTGGCAGCACCCGCCGCTGAACCGGATGCCGGCGGTCTCGTACGTGCAGCCCGTCGAGGGCGCGGAGCTCGGCTTCCTTGTGGAGCACGGCGAGCGGCCGCGCTGGGGCTGGCTGGATGTCGAGGCCGACTGGAGCTTCACCCACGCGCTGCCGCCGGCCGACCGGAGCAACGACCAACGTCCCTACGTCGAGGTGATCAACCGAGGGAACCAGCCGCTGCACTTCACGCTCACGCCGAAGCAGGAGTGGCTCCGTCCCGCCAAGCGCGAGGGCACGGTCCAGTTCGAGGAGCGGATCGAGATCGCCGTCGACTGGCAGAAGGCGCCGCCGGGCCGCAGCGTGGGCGAGCTCGTGATCGCGGGCGCCGGCAGCGAGTACACCGTGACGTTGCCGATCCGCAACGAGCAGCCGGCGCTCGCCGGGGCGGTGGAGAACAACGGCGTCGTCGCCATCGAGGCCGCGCGCTTCGACCGCGTGCAGAACGTCCCCTCGGCGCGCTGGATCACCGTGCCGAACCTCGGGCGTACGGACTCGGCCGTCACCATCGCGCCGTCCAGCGCCGGCAGCTGCACGCCCGGACCGGACGCGCCCCGGCTCGAGTACGTCTTCACGCTGCTCGACGACGCGGCCGCGGTCTCCGTCGCCGCTCATGTTTCGCCGACGCAGGATTTCCGGAAGAGCGGCGGGCTGCAGTTCGCGGTCGCGATCGACGACGGTGCGCCGCAGGTCATCAACATCAACGAGGGCGAGGACGTGCCCGACTGGAAGTATCCGAAGTGGTGGAACGACGCGGTGGGCAACCACATCAAGATCAAGTCCACCGCGCGGCAGCCGCTCGCGGCCGGCCGACACACGCTGAAGGTGTGGATGATCGACGCCGGCGTGGTGTTCCAGCGTTTCGTGGTCGATGCCGGCGGCCTGAAACCGACCTACCTCGGGCCGCCCGCGAGCCGGCGCGTCGCGGAGAGTGCGACGCGCTGAAGACCCGCAGGCGAGATCCTCGCAGACGACAGAAGGTAACGATGAGAACGAAGGTGGACGGCGTTGCCCCAAACGCCGTCGCACCTACGAGCTGCCGCGGACGGTATCTGCACGCGGGCAGTCGGCTGGCTGCCGCGGGGCGAATCCTCAACCGCAGGAGTCAGTCGATCACCTGAATCTGCCCCTCAAGGCAGCTTGGCCTGGATCAGCTTGCTGACGGAGCCGAAGTCGATGAGGCCGGCTTGGGGGTGCTTCTTGAGCGCGCCCATGACCTTGCCCATCTCCTTGCGGTAGGCGGCGCCGGTCTCGCGGATCACCTCGTCGACGATCGCGGCGAGCTTCGCCTCGTCGAGGCCTTGCGGGAGATACTTCTCGATCAACCGGATCTCATTGGCGTTGGCGGCGGCGAGCTCGGCGCGACCGCCCTTCTCGAACTCCGCCTTGGCCTCGGCGAGGGTCTTCACCGTCTTGCGCAGCACGGCGGTGACGAGGGCGTCGTCGATCGGCTTGTTCTGGTCCATCGCGGCGCGCTGGATGGCGGCATCGGTGGTGCGCAGGCAGAGGGCGGTGACCGAGTCGCGGGCTTTCAGGGCGGTGACGATGTCGGCGCGGAGCTGCTCGTAGATCTTGGACATGGGGACGAGCGTGCTGGACGCACCCGCGAAGTCGAGGCGCCTCTACCGGGGCTGGTTGTGCGGGCGCGGGCCGTCGACGACGCGCTCGCGCTCGGCGCGCTCACCGGCGGGTATGCGACGCGTGCGGTTCCGCCGGTGGCGCGGGGCGCGTCAGGCCTGGCCGAGAAGGCGCGTGGGCGAGGTGGCTTCTCCGGCGCCGTTGTTCGCGGCGTAGTACTGTTCGACGGGCGGAGGCGGAGGTTGGCGGTGCTGGCGGGATTCTGTGAGGAGCGAGGTGATCTCGTCGGTGTCCAGGAGCTCGTCCCCGTCGCTGTCGATCGCCGAAACGAGTTGCGCGAAATCCGGTGCGGTGGAGGACTCCGCTGTGGTGTCGCCCGCAGATTGGGAGGCCGCCACACGGGCCTTATAGGCGGCCAGCAGTTCGTCGGCGCTGAGCTTGCCGTCGTCGTTCGTGTCGAGCGAGGACACCACCTCCTCCACGGTCTGCGACGTCGGCGACTCCTCCTCTTCCCGGGGCGGAGGCGGGGGCGGTGCGTTGTGTCTGGCCTGCATCGCGGTGGTGAACTCGACTTCGTCCAGTGTTTCGTCCCCGTCGGAGTCGCCGTCGGTGACCATCTGGTCGAAGTCCGGGGCGGGGGGCGTGTCCGTTCCGGACTGGGGAACCGAAGCTTTCTTGATGTGGGTTTCGAAGTCGGCCTTCAGTTCCGCGGCGGTGACCTTGCCATCGGAGTCGGTGTCGATGCGCGAGAACAGGTCGGCGGCCGAGGGTGCCGTGTGTTGCGAGAGCGAGGAGATCATGGTTCAGGATACGCCGTCGGAGCGGGTTGCGTGGACACAGGGGGAGCCCGGCGGCGGCTTGTGAATCGGACGGGGCGCGGCGCCCCTTGAGACACGGCGTCCCGCGAAACCGGCCTTCCGCTCCGGAAAACGGCGATTCGGTCCCGGGCCGGGCGGCGGGCATCGGGCCGGGGGAAGCGGCGGCCCCGTTCTACTGCAGCTCGATGCGGACTGCGGCAGCGCACTGGCGCGCGCGGGCGCGGGCCTCGTCGAGCGTTTCGCCGGTGGCGACGGCGACGGCGAGGCGGCGGTGGCCGCGGCACTCGGGCTTGCCGAAGAGGCGCAGGTGCGTCTCCGGCACGGCGAGCGCGCGCTCGAGGCCGGAAAAGACCGGCGTGCCGTGGCCCTCGCCGAGCAGCGCGACGCTGAAGGCCGGGGTGAGCAGGCGGTTCGGTGGCACGGGCAGGCCGAGGATGGCGCGGGCGTGCAGGGCGAACTCGGACCACTGCTGGCTGCCGATCGTCACGAGGCCGGTGTCGTGGGGACGTGGACTCACCTCGCTGAAGATGACCTCCTCGCCGCGCACGAAGCATTCCACGCCGAACAGACCCCAGCCGCCGAGCGCGCCGACGACCTTCTTGGCGATCTCCTCGGC
>JAEXPG010000009.1 GCA_023447015.1 Verrucomicrobiota bacterium | reverse complement strand
TTCCGGCTCGAGTCCAACTGGCGGGCGTATAGCCCGCCCCACCATTCGGAGGGCTGAAGTGCGAACGCGTGTCGGCCGGTTTGTGCGTTGCGTTGTTTGCCGCCCTCTCGACCCCCGCCGTCGCGCAGACCTCCGAGGTGCGCGCCGTTCTTTCCACCTTCGCCGGCACCGTGAGTCCGGGGGCGGTCGACGGCACCGGGGCCGCCGCGCGCTTCCATGCTCCCGCCGGAATCGCCGCCGATGCGTCTAGTAATGTCTACGTGGCTGACACGGGCAACGGCACCATCCGCAAGATCACTCCGGCTGGTGTGGTCACCACGCTTGCAGGTACCTCTGGCGTGTGGGGCGCGGTCGATGCGACCGGGGCCGCCGCGCGGTTCGCCACGCCGCTCCACCTTGCGGTCGATGGCTCGGGCACGGTCTACGTGGCCGACTCGGCCAATGGCGCTCTGCGCAAGATCACCGCCGCGGGCGTGGTCACGACCTTCGATCTTTCCGCCGCCCGGCCGGCGATCAACGGCCTTGGCGGCGTCGCCGTTTCCGCCAACGGCCAGACCGTCTACTTCACCGACCGGGGCAACAACGTCGTGCGCCGCATCGTCGGCGGGGGCGCGGTCACGGTCTTCGCCGGCGATCCGCTGCACGCGGGCTCGGTCGACGGCACCGGCACCGCGGCCCGTTTCTACGAGCCGACCGGTCTGGCGCTCGATGCCGCCGGAAACCTCTACGTGGCCGATTCCCGCAACCACACGATCCGCCGGATCTCGTCCACCGGCGTGGTCACCACGTTGGCCGGTTCGGCCGGCGCCCTCGGCTCGGCCGATGGCACCGGCACCGCCGCGAAGTTCTATCTGCCGCGCGCGGTAACCGTGGATACGGCGGGCAATGTCTATGTGGCCGACGCCGGCAACCACACCGTGCGCAAGATCGCCGCCGCCGGTGGGGCCGTCACCACGGTTGCCGGCACGGTCGAGATCTCCGGCAGTGCCACCGGCACGGGTGCCGGGGCGCGTTTCGATCTTCCTGCCGCGCTCGCCGCGCTCGGCGACGGCACGCTCTACGTGGCTGATTCGCGCAACAACGTCGTCCGCAGGATCACACCGGCCGGCGTCGTCACCACCTTCGCGGGCGTCGCCCCGGCTTCGACCGATGGCACCGGCGCCGCCGCGCGTTTCCACCAACCGCAGGCGCTCGACTGTGACGCCGCGGGCAATCTCTACGTGGTCGACACGGCCAGCTCGGTCATCCGCAAGATCACCCCGACCGGCGTGACCACGACCCTCGCGGGCAGCACCACCGCCACCGGGACCGCGGACGGCACAGGCACGGCTGCGCGTTTCAACCAGCCCGAGGGCATCCTCGCGGCAGACGACGGCACCGTGTACGTGGCCGACACGCTCAACCACACCATCCGGAGGATCACTTCGACGGGAGCCGTCACGACGCTGGCCGGCGAGGCGGGCGTGCCGGGCGACAACAACGGCACCGGCACCGCCGCCCATTTCCGCCATCCGCAGGGCCTCGCGTTCGACAACGACGGCAACCTCGTCGTGGCCGACACGTTCAACAACATGATCCGGCGGGTCACCACGTCCGGTGTGGTCACCACGTCCGGTGTGGTCACCACGGTGGCTGGTACTCCGGCTGCCTACGGTTTCGGGGCGCGCAACGGCACCGGTCCGGCGGTGCAGTTCGAACACCCGAGCGCCGTCGCCGTGAACGCCGCAGGCGAGATCTTCGTGGCTGATGCCAACAATGCGGCGATCCGCAAAATCGACGCCGCTGGTACCGTGTCCACCGCGTACGGTGTCACCGGTTCCTTCGGCACCAGCGACGGCAATGCCACCGGGGTGCGTTTTCGCCGGCCGATGGCGCTGGCCTTCGATTCCGCCGGCAATCTGCTCGTGGCCGATCCCGACGCCTCCACGGTCCGGCTCATCGCGGTGGACGGCACCTCCTCCACGATCGCCGGCTTCGGGGACTCCTCCGGCTCGCTCGATGGAGCCGGTCCGGTTGCGCGGTTGCGCGGCCCCCGGGGCGTGGCGGCGGCGCCCGACGGCGCGATCTACATCGCCGACACCGGCAACAACGTGATCCGCCGCGGCTCGCTGGAGTTCGGCACTCCCCCCGTGTTCACCCAGCAGCCGACCAAGTTGCGCGATGTGACTCCGTATACGGTTACGGTCCAGGTCACCTCCACGACCGGTGTGGTGCACTACCGCTGGCAGTTTCAGCCGAAATGGGGCGCGTGGACGGACTGTGCCACCGATCCGCGTTTCAGTGGTGCGGATACCGCTACCCTCGTCATACCCGGCATGACTCCGGCACTCACCGAGACCCGGATCCGCTGCCTGGTCGACAACGGCTATTCCACCATGGTTGAGTCCGACATCGGGACCCTCTGGATGATGGGCGACAACACCGTGCGCATCACCGGCGACAGCGCCGACATCGAGCTGGTCGTCACGGTGGGCACGCTCGCCGGTACGCCGCGCACCCAGGACCAATGGGGCAGCAGCGCCGGCTCGGTCGATGGTCTCGGCACCGCCGCGAAGTTCGCCGGCCCGCGCGGGGTCGCGATCGCGGCCGACGGCACCGCCTATGTGGCCGACGCTTTCGGCGGCACGATTCGCAAAGTGCTCGCTGATGGCACCGTGACGACGCTCGCCGGCAAGGCGGGGCGTGGGGCGGGCGAGGGCTGGGGCGATGTCGATGGCACCGGCGATGTCGCGCGTTTCGCTGGGCCGCAGGCTCTCGCGTTCGCGCCCAACGGCGACCTCATCGTGGCCGACACCGAAAACGGCACGTTGCGCCGGGTCACCCTCGCAGGCGTGGTAACCACGCTTACCGACAACGCCGGGCAGCCCTACCGCTTCAACCGCCCGCAGGGCGTCGCGGTCGACGCGCTCGGTACGATCTATGTGGCCGATACCGGCGACCTCACGGTCCGCAAGATCGCGACCGACGGCACTCTCTCGCTCGTCGCCGGGCGCTCGTTGGTCAGCGGTGCGCAGGACGGGCCCGGCGCCACGGCCACCTTCGGCAGCCCGGTCGGTCTCGCGCTCGACCCGGCCGGCGTTCTGTACGTCGCCGACCGCGGCAACCACGCCATCCGTCGCATCGCGGCCGACGGCACCGTGTCCACGTTTGTGGGATTGGCGGGCACCAGCGGCAGCGACGACGGCCAGGGTGCGGCGGCGCGGTTCAACCAGCCGACAGGTATCGCGTTCGATTCGCGCGGTGCGCTTTACGTGGCCGACGCGGGCAACCATGTCGTCCGCATGATCACGCCCGACGGGGTGGTGCGCACCATCGCGGGCCGCAAGCCGACCGGGCAGGACCGCGGCTGGGGCTACACCGATGGCGCAGGCGCTTCCGCCCGTTTCTGGAACCCCTGGGCACTCGCCTGCAACAACCACGGGAACCTGCTCGTTTGCGACGCGGGAAACAGCCAGATCCGCTCTGTGACCACGCGGGTGCCGTTCTCTGGGGAAACGCTCAATTTCGGGGTCAATACGCTGGGCAATCCCGGCGGCTTCCAATGGCAGGCGCAGAAGCCGGGTGAGACCACCTGGACCAATATCTTCACTGGTGGACCGTACACGGTCACCGGGTATGGAGACGGCGGCCGGCTCGCGGTGGTCGTCGATGCCTCGTTCGATGGCTACCATTTCCGCTGCCATGTCAGCCGGGCCTACGACCACACCGAGATCGACGGACGGTCCGCGGTGATCGCCGTCGGCATCGCGCCCACGCTCACGACCCAGCCGGTGGCCGTGAGCGCCACTGCCGGGCAGCGGGTCGGTTTCACGGTCGCCGCCAAGGGCACACCCGCGCTCTTTGCGTACCGCTGGCAGCGCAGACCGGCGGGTGCGTCGACAACCTGGGCCGACCTCGTCGAGAGTGCCGCCTACCGTGGTACGCGCACCGCGACACTCTCGCTGCCGTCAGTCGGTGGCGCGATGAACGGAGACCAGTTCCGCTGCGTGGTCGACAATTATGTCGACGCCGGCACGACCTCGCTCGCGGCGTCGCTCACCGTCGCCGGCGAAGCCTACACCGACTTCGCTTCGTGGCGTGCCGGCAACGGCGTGACCGGTGGCGCCAACGACGTGCAGCCCGGCTCGAACGTGACAAACCTAGCCCGCTATGCCTTCGGCCTCGCGGCCAGCGGCACGGTGGCTGATCCGGTTTCGATCACGGCCACCACCGGTGCGGGCAACCGATTCCTGCAGGTCCGCTTCCGCCGTAAGACCGTTGCGGCCGACCTACACTACGTGATCCAGGCCAGCGCGGATCTCGTCAATTGGACGACGCTCAAGACGATCGAGCCCGGCTCGCCGGCCGACGTGCTCGAGCAGGATACCGTTGCGATCGGCAGCGTCCCGCGGCGTTTCCTGCGGGTGCGGGTCGAGCCGAAGCCGTAGGATCGCGAGGTTTGTTTGGTTGTAGGCCACCGCGTTGAGGTGGCCCTCCCCGAGGGGAATCCCAACGGGGGCCACGTCACCGCCGTGGCCTACTGGACGAACGAATCACGCGTTCAGAGTTTCGCGCGCTTGGCGACCCAGTCGACGATCGCCTTGTCGTTGTCGCCGGCGTGCCAGACGACCTGCAGGAATTCCGCCGGATGGATGTCGTGCTGCTTGAAGAAGCGGCGGTCGCCGCCGCAGCCGTACATGAGCGAGGTCGGGAGTTCGCCGCGGAGCTTGGCGCGGGTCTTGGGCATCAGGCGCGGGAGCCATTCGATGCCGCGCACGGCGGCGGTCTTCGCGGGGAGCGTCGCCTCGTCGACGATGATCTTCGAGGGCTCGCTCTTCTGCACGAGCTGGAAGTAGCTGCGGCGGACGGCCTGCACGAGCAGCGCGGTGTCGAAATCGGGTTCGCCGTAGTTGGCGGCATCCTCGGCGTAGTCGTAGAGGTCCTGGGCGCGCGAGCCGATCGCGGCGAGGAAGGCGAGCTCGTGCTTCGAGAAGAATTCGTCGGGGTTGCGCTTGCCGGCGGCGTATTGCTTCACGGCTTTGTCGTAGAGCGCGCGGAATTCCTTGTGGAAGTCGTAATGTTCCATGGCGGCGGAGGGTAGGGGCGGGACGGCCGAGGGAAAGCAGGAACGCGCGGAAGGACCTGCTTTGCGGTATTGCGACGCGGCGGCGTATCGCCACGGTCGGGCTGCGATGAATGCAAACCCCTCCGCGTCCGGCCCCGGCTTGTCCCTGGCGGTCGAGAATGCCCTTGCCGCCCTGGTGGCCGGCGCCCGTGGCGCCCTCCAGGAGGATCTGCGTAGCGTCATCCTCTTCGGAAGCGGTGCGGAGGGGCGGCTGCGGGCGACGTCCGACCTGAATGTCCTGTTCGTGCTGCGCCGGTTCGACCGCGCGCGCGTCGACCTCCTGCGCGAGCCGCTGCGCCTCGCCCACGTGGCCCAGCGGGTGGCGGGGATGTTTCTGCTGGAGGCGGAGCTCCCGGCGGCCGCGGAGGCGTTTGCGGTGAAGTTTGCGGACATGAAGCGGCGGCATCGGGTCCTGTGGGGCGAACCGGCACTGGATGCCGTCGACGTTTCCGCGGCGGCGAAACGCCGGCAGGTGCAGCAGATGTTGCTCAACCTGCTCCTGCGGCTGCGCGAGCGCTACGCGATGCTGAGCCTGCGCGAGGAACAGCTTCCGTTGGTGCTCGCCGAGGCGGCGGGACCGTTGCGCGCGGCGGTGGCGGTGCTGGTTGAACTCGAAGGCCGCCCAGCGGCTACGCCCCGCGCCGCGCTCGCGCAGCTGGCCGGCGAGGTTCTTGGCGGCGAGGCGGAAGGGGTGCTGGCGGCGGTCGGTGCAGCGCGCGAGACACGAACGTTGCCCGCGGGGGAGGCGGGACCGGCGTTGCTGCGGATCATCTCGCTGGTGGAGACGCTCCGGAACCGCGCGAGCACGGAGGCGTGAGC
>JAEXPG010000607.1 GCA_023447015.1 Verrucomicrobiota bacterium | reverse complement strand
GGGTCACGTTGACGTTGCGCAGGTGGAAACCGTCCTTGTTCGCGCCGGTGACGCCATTGCCGACGAGACGGATGGCGTTGTCGGCGAAGATGCCGGCGAGCGCGCCCGCGTTGGCGATCGAGCCCTTGACCGCGCCGAGCGAACCGGGCTTCGCGCCCATCACCGGCACGATCTCCTCCGGCGTGGCCGGACGGAAGAGCGTGAAGCCGAGCGAGCCGAGCTTCGCCTCCTCGAGGTCGTCGCAGCCGCGCAGGATCACGAGGAACGGCTTGCCGTCGCCCATGTAGACCAGCGTCTTGAACTGCCGGTCGGCGGCCACGTTGTACGGCTCCTTGGTCAACCCGTTGATCGTCGTGACGCCAGGGGTGGCGAACTCCTCGACCGCGCCCGCGGGGGCGGCGTCGGCGAGATCCGCCGGGATGATGCCGCTGGTGGCCTTCTCGCGGTTGGCCGCGTAGCCGGAGGCCTCGCAATAGACCACATCGTCGTCACCCACTTCGGCGGGCACCATGAACTCGTGCGAGAACGCGCCGCCCATCACGCCGGTGTCGGCCTCGACGCTGATCGCCTTCAGGCCGCAGCGGGCGAAGAACTTCTGGTAGGCCTCCTTCATCTTTTGGTAGCTGACGATCGCGCCGGCGTCGTCGGCGTCGAAGGAGTAGCCGTCCTTCATCACGAACTCGCGGGCACGCATCAGGCCGTAGCGCGGACGGATCTCGTTCCGGAACTTCGTCTGGATCTGGAAAATGTTCTTCGGCAGGTCGCGGTAGCTGGTGACGTCGCCCGCGACGAGCGGCGTGACGACCTCCTCGTGCGTGGGCCCGAGCACCATTTCGGGCTCGGCCGGGCCGCGCTTGCCGGCGCCGGCGCTGGAGACCGAGTACATGACCTCGCGCACGGCGTTCCAGCGCGGTCCGTTCTGCCACGTCTCCGCCGGGTGGAGGTGCGGCATGAGCACCTCGATGGCGCCGGCGCGCTCCATCTCCTCGCGGCAGATCTGGCTGATCTTCTGGAGGGCCTTCAGCCCGAGCGGCAGGTAGGTGTAGACGCCGCCGGTGAGCTTGCGCACGAGGCCGGCGCGGAGCAGCAGCTTGTGCGACGCGATCTCGGCGTCGGCGGGGCTTTCCTTGAGCGTGGGAATGAAGGTCTGCGACCAGAGTTTCATGGGCGAAACCGCGAGAGAAACACCGCCCCACCCCGGGGCAATTGCTATTTGCGGCAGCCGGACGCGCCGCTCGGTGTCGGCGACGAAACCCGAGCCGCGACCAGCGCGGCGGACGGGGCCGGTCCGCCGTGCTTCGCCCGCGTAACCCCGGAGGTTCTCGCGCGTTCAACCTGGCATGCTCCGCCTGTTTCCGCCCGCCTGCCCACGACCCCTTGCCTCGTTGGCCCTCGCGCTTGTCGTCTCCGCCGCCTTCGCCGCGCAACCACCGCCCGTCACGATCACGGCCGACACCAACGGCGTGCGCCTCGCCTTTCCCTCCACCGCAGCAGGAATCTACCGCGTGCAGCAGTCCACCGACCTCGCCAACTGGCAGTTCGCCGGCCAGAGCCTCGTCGCAACCGGCCCCAGCATCGCCCTCACCTACCCTGTGAACGCCCCACGGTCGTTCTGGCGCGTGCGCGCCTACGACCCCGACACCGCCTACGATCCCGGCCGCGCAACGATGACTGTCGCCCCGCTGGTCGACCAGGTCTGGACCGACCCCGCGCGAGGCTACGCCATGCCCGTGCGCCTCCAAGCCCCGGCACTGGCCAACGGCACGGGACCGTTCCCTGTCGTCGTGCTCTCCCACGGGCTGGGGGGAAACCGCTCCGCTTTCGATCAGCTCAGCAGCTACCTCGCGGGCCTCGGCTACATCTGCGTGACGCTCACCCACGACGACACGCGGCCCAACTCGCGCCTCGAACGCCCCGCCGACGTGAGCTTCGCGCTCGATATCATCCTCGGGGCCGCTCCGCCGAGCCCCCTGCTCTCCGGCCGCGTCGATCCCGCGCGCATCGCGATGGTCGGCCATTCCTTCGGCGCCTTCACCACCCTCGCGATCATGGGAGCCACATACCACGAAAGCGGCCTGCCCGGGGCGCCGAGCGTCAGCCTTCCCGATCCCCGCGTCCGCGCCGGCGTGCCGCTGTCGCCCCAAGGGCCCGGCGTCCTCGGGCTCGACGAACACTCCTGGGACACCATCACGCGACCGGTCTTCACCCTCCGCGGCACGCTCGACTCGAGTTTCGAGACGCCGGATCCCGCCACCCGCGACCAGCCCTACCAACACATGCCGGCGCCCAACAAATACCACGGCATCGTCGATGGCGCCGAGCACAGCGATTTCTCCGACAACGGCATTGCCGCCCACGGCGACACCTACTCCCGCTGGTACTTCCCGACGATCGCCGCCTTCCTCGACGCGCAGCTGCTCGACCGCGCCACCGCGCGCGATTGGCTCGACGCGCAGTCGATCAACCGGCTGAGCGCCGGGGTGCTGCTGTTGCAGGGGAAGTAGCCACCGGCCGTGGCTACTCGCTGCACCCGCCTCCGCCCCCTGCCTCAATACTCGTACGGTCCGCGGAATGCCTTGTCGAAGGCGCGGCGCTCCCGCTTCGTGGGCCGCCCCTCGCCATGGGGCCGGGCCAGCAGATTCTGGATATGGCGCTCGCGGCCGCGCTCCCGTTCCTCCGGCGGCGTGAGGTCCTCGATGTACGGTCCCACGTCGGCATGTGCCACGCGTTTCTCGAGCAGCGGTCCGACCCGCAGCGTCCGGGTCCAGCCGCCGAGGTTGATCGTCACGATCTGACCGGTCCGCACCTCGCGCGCCGGCCGGGCGTGCTGCCCGTCGAGGGTGATCTTGCCGCCACGGCACGCCTCCGTCGCCTGCGAACGCGTCTTGTACACGCGCACGCACCAGAGCCACTTGTCGAGGCGGACCTCGATCGGGGCCGCGGAGGTGGATTTGGCCGGACTGGGGCGGTTGGGGGTCATCGGGAAAACGCCGCGTATTCCGCCGAGGTCGCGGTCCGGGGGCAATCCGGGTTTTCGCGCTCGCGCCGCCTGGTCCGGGGCCCGGCGGAAACCGCCGCGCCGAGCGGCCGCACCACCGCACAGCACGTTCGCGGCACCAAGCCGAGTCGCGCCCGCCAGTCCTACTCGACCAGGACCGCCTGCTCCGCGAGGAACCCGACCACGCCGCGGGTCACCTTCGTCGCGAACTCGAAGTTGATGTAGCCCGGGGTATCGACGCTGTCCCTCGAGCCGTGGTTGTGCGGATCGCCGTACACCCACCAGTCGTTGTTGTAGACCTCGCAGGCCGTGAAGCCACGGGCCTCGAAGCTCAGGTGGTCGCTCATGTCGCCGGTCTGCCGCACCACCGTGGCGATCCCCTGGCCGTAACGCGCTATCGCGGCGGCGACCTGGTTCTCCATCGCGAGGTGGCTGCGCGAGTCGATGCTGAGCGTGTGGTCGCCACCGTCCTGCGCGATCGTGTCGACGTTGAGCATGCAGCGAACGTTGTCGCTCAGGTGGGCGTCGGCGTAGACCGAGCTCCCGACCAGGCCGCCTTCCTCGTCATCAAACGCGATGATGCGCAGCGTGGCCTCGAACGAGCGGGTCCCGAGCACCTGCGCCGCCTCCATGAGCGCCGCGGTGCCGCTGCCGTTGTCGTTCGCACCCGGGTTGCCCACGGAGTCGTAATGCCCGCCCGCGATCACGAGTTCGCCGGGCCGAACGATCCCGACCTTCGTCGCGATGACGTTGGTTCGCGTTCCACCGCCGCTGCCAAACGTCTCGGTGGTGACGGTGAAACCGCAGGCCGCGAAATGCTGGATCAACATGTCCCGGGCCGCGATGAGCTGTGGGCTCAAGGCGCCATTGCGCAGGCCGCGGTTGTCGCCGAGGTGAGTGAAGAGCCGGTCGCGCAGATTCGCGGTGTAGCGAGCAAGACTCACCTGGTCGACGAGCGCGGCGACGCCGGAGGCCGTGCGCACCACGACAACCGCCTCCGTCGAGGCGACGGTGCCCGCGCCACCGGTCACGAGGACCGTGAAACGCGCGCCATCGTCCCCGGCGAGGAGCGGCGGCGGCGTGTAAGTGGCGCCGGTGGCGCCGGGAATCACCGCACCGTTCTTGCGCCACTGGTAGGCGAACGGACCTGTGCCCGTCGCAGTGACGCTGAACGTCGGCGCCTGCCCTGCGACCACGGTGGCGCTCGCGGGCTGGGCGGTGATTGTCGGCACGGTCGCGTTGGTTAGCGTGACGCCGAGCCGGAAGAACGCCCTTGCGTCCCCGGCCGCAATCGCCGTCTCCCACGTCTCGAAGACACCGTCGTCGGCCACCTTGGTCGCCGCGACGTCGTTCCACGAACCGGCTGCCAGGCCGACCGAACGCTGCACCGCTGTCGTGATCGCCGCGGCATGCCGATCCCGCGCGAAACGGAAGACCAACCCGGATGCGACCGGTCGCACCGCCGGCAATCTCCCGGCCTCGGCCGACCGGTTCGCCTCCATCCCCAGCGCAAACTTCAGCAGGTTCGGCACACCATCGGCGCACGGGATCGCCAGGGGCCCTCGTTGCGTGGAGTCGGCGATCGCCGCCGCCCAGTTCGTGAACGAGCGCGGCGCCACCGGATTCACCGTGAGAAACGCATCGCCGCTGGCGGTGCTGCCAGTCGAGTCGGTGACAACCACCGAGTACGCCGCACCGCTGTCGTCCAGGGTTGCCGGCAGGGTCGTGTGGCTCGCGCCATCAGCAGCCCCGAGGCTTGCACCATCGCGCCGCCACTCGAAGTGGAGCGGCCCGTCGCCCGTCGCGCCCACCGAAAAGGTCGCGCTCGTCCCCGCGGTGACCGTGACACTCTGCGGTGCCTGCCCGATGACCGGCTTGGCAACCGCATCGCCAAGCACACCGACACCAAGGAACACCGCGCAGAGAAGTTGAGGACGCATCGAGATACTCATGGAGGGAACGTCGCCCGCGGTGTTTTCGCGCCAACGCCACGGCAACAGCGACGGAGCGCGGAACGGCGGCGTGGAAACAGAGTCGAGGAGACGCGGCGATTCCTGCGCTGCCCAGCCCCGCTTCTCAAGGTCCACTCCGGTCGCCGGCGGAAATTGATCCGATCTTCACCAAGCCTCTGCCGACGCCCG
>JAEXPG010000560.1 GCA_023447015.1 Verrucomicrobiota bacterium | reverse complement strand
CGCCGCCAGCCGCCGCGGCGTTCGCCGGCGCTGCGCAGCGACGTCATGCCGATCTGGCCGAGGCGGTACTTCTTGGAGAGGCCGCTGATCTCGATGATGGGGCGAGGCATGGGAGCGGGCGCGAGACGCGGAAGGCGGAACGGGCTGGAGGTGATGCGGACGGAGTCCGGCGAGCCGGAGCCGGGGCCGGCGCAGGTGGCGAACGCGGAGGACGCTACACGGTGTCGACGAAGGTGCGGGCGGCGCGTTGGTAGGCGAAGAGGCCGACAAAGAAGATCACGAGGGTGAGGCCGACGGACTGGGCGTACTGCGCGGGGTCGATCGTGCCGACACCGAGGAAGATCTTGCGGGTCGCCTCGACGATGGCGGTGAGCGGGTTGAGCTGGGCGACCCATTGCCATTTCTCCGGGATGCGGGAGAGCGGGTAGATGATCGGCGTCATGTACATCCAGAGTTGCACGAGATAGTTCTGGATATGGATGAGGTCGCGGTACTTCGCGGTGAGGGTGGAGAGGATGAGTCCCACGCCGAGCGCCAGCAGCGCGGTGTGGAGGACGATCCCCGGGTAGACCAGCCACTGCAGCCCGGGGGCGGCGATGGTGGAGTGGGCGACGAACCAGTGTTCGCGGACGTAGAAGACGAGGAAGGTGACGAGCTGGATCGCGAGCGCCAGCAGGCTGGAGATCGCGTAGGCCAGCGGCGGGATGAGCCGAGGGAAATAGACCTTCGAGTAGAGCGCGGCGGCGCCGGCGAGGGAGTTGCCCGCCACGGACAGCGTGGTCGAGATGTAGGTCCAGGCCAGCATGCCGCAGAGGTAGAAGAGCATCGGCGGCACGCCGTCGGTCGGGACGCCGACGACACGGTTGAACACGATGGTGAACGTGACGGTGGTGAGCAGCGGGCTGATGATGAACCAGGAGGGCCCGAGGATCGTCTGCTTGTACTTGGCGGTGAAGTCGCGCTGGACGAGCTGGCGCAGCAGGTCGCGGTAGGCGTAGAGCCCGCGCCAGTCGATCCGCAGCCAGGAGGATCCGGGCTTGATGACGATCTCGACCTCGGAAGGAGCCGGTCGCTGAGGGTTGCTCATGGGCGGATGGGGGCAGGCGCCGCGGCCCCCTGCGCGCTGCGGAGAGCGAGCACGGCGAGGGCGGCAGCGAGCGCGAGGATGGCGGGATTGCGCAGGACGAAATCGATCCACCCGTGGACGAGGACGAGCACGGGGCCGGCCGCCAGGAGGATCGCCGCCGGGGCGGAGGGCCGCAGGCGGTGGAGCGCCGCCAACCAGGCGAGCCAGGGCGCGGCGAGCAGCGCGGTGCCGACGAAGCCGTACTCGGCGGTGAACTCGATCCAGTCGCCGTCGGCGTGGGTGTGGACCGGGCGGTTGGTGTCCGGGTGTTCGCGCCGGACGGTCTCGAGGTAGGCGGGCACGCGCGGCCGGTACTCGGGAAAGAGCGGCAGGTAGCAGCCCGCGCCGTGGCCGAACCAGGGGCGGTCGAGGGTCATCTCCCAGGCGATGTCGTGGAGTATCCGTCGGAAGGAGCCACCGACGAGCAGGTCGCCCGGGGAACGGGCGAGCTCGACTGCGCGGTGCAGCGTCGCGCGGACCGGAGGGAGCGAGACCAGCGTGACGAGAGCGACAAGGGCGGCGATGCCCGAGACGGCGAGCGCCCGCCGGTGCCGGCGCCATTCGCCCCGGTGCGGCCAGAGCGCCAACGCGACGGCGACCACCACCAGCACGGCGGCGGTGAGGAGACCGGCGCGGGAGCGGGTGGTGACCGTGCCGAAGAAGACGATGGCGGTGCCGATGGCGAACCAGCGGTTGCGCCCCGGCAGGCCGGGCCAGGGCTGCAGCGGCGGCGGGGCGAACCGCAGCGAGAGGGTGAGCGCGAAGAGCAGGACTTGGTAGGCCGCCTGCTGGTTCTTGAAGGGGAACTGCGGCGCGCCGAGGTGGAAGTTGGGATCGGTCACGAACCAGAGGACCGCGCGCGAGCCGGAGAGATTGTGGACGAAGGCGAAGGCGGAGAAGAGGACCGCGTGCAGAAAGAGCAGGCCGAGCAACGCGCGGACTAGCGGCGGGCGCGACGGCAGGACGAGCAGCGCCCCGAGCGGGAGGAGCACGGCGGCGGCGACGAGCAGGTGCCGCCAGGCGTTGGTGAAGAGCAGCGTGTCGCCCGGCAGGCGGTCGAAGGGGCAGGCGAGGCCGGTCGGCAGCCAGGCGAGGTGCGGGAGCGGTTGAAGGGTCCCCACCTGTGGGCCCGGGATGAGGAGCCGATCGGGGTTGAGCGCCTGGCAGAGCAGCAGCGCGAGGAAGGCCGAGAGGCAGACTACGCTGAGCAGCGGGAGGATCCGGGGTGGGTGAACGGGCGGCGAAGGCGGGCCGGCGTGACGGGCGAGCCCGGCGAAGAGCAGCGCCACCGCCCCGGCGGCCGCGCCGTAGAGCTGCGAACCCACGGTGAGCGTTCCCAGCCACCAGGCCGGCACGACCCAGGCCGCGGCGAGCAGGGCCACGGCGAGGCACTCGGCGGTGGAGAGGGTCGACATGGGATGCACCGGGCCCGGCGGACGGACCGAGTTTCGATGAACTGTGCGGCGGTCACCCTAGAACGTGCCGGTGACGAAGGCGCTCACGAGGTGGCGGTCGTATTCCTGGAGCGCGAAGGTGGAGCGGGACAGCGTGGCCGCGTAGCTCGCGCCCACCTGCCACCGGCGGTTGAGCGTGTGGAGCAGGCTGAGCGAGGCGCGGGTGCGGTGGTCGGTGCGCAGGCCGCCGGGGTAGCTGGCCCACTCCCGGGCGAGCGAAGCGGAGAGCTTGGTCCGGTGTCCGATCTGTTGCACGACGCCGACCGACACCAGGCTGATCATGCGGGAGTAGTTGTCGCTGCCGAGATCCTGGGAGCGCGAGGCGTTGAGGCGGAGCGAGGTGCGCTCGCGTGCCTGCCAGGCGAGGGCGAGGTTGCCGACGAACTTGCTTGAACCCTGATCGTTGAGGCCGAGCGCCTGGCCCTTCTCGTAGCCGAGCGAGAACGAGCTCTTGAGCTTCGGGAAACGGGAGGCCGGGAGGAACGGTCCGTCGAGTTTGAGGCCGAAGGTCAGGCCGTTGTCGGAGGTGCTGCCGGCGAGCGTCTCGTTGCGGCTGCGCTTGATCCAGCGGTAGCCGACATCGGCGGAGGCGCGGAGTCCGCTCACGTAGCGGTAGAACAGCCCTGTGCTCACCTGGTGCGAGGTTTGGTTGAGCGAGGTGTCGGTGCCGACGGTGTAGGACGAGCTGCTGAGATCGTTGTAGCGGTAGTCGCCCTCGAGCCCGAAGCCGCCGAGAAAGTCGGAGTAGTCGAAACCGAGCGCGGCGGACCAGTCGGTGCGGTCGGCATAGATGTCGCGGGTGGCGTCGGCGAACCGGAGATCGGCCCGGAGATCGGTCCGCGGCCCGGCGCGGTAGGTGTGGGCGACGCCGGCGTTCCACGTCTTGGTGCGGACGCGCTGGCCGACGGACTCGTCGATGGTGGCGCGGTCGGTGTAGCCGGCCGTGACCGCGCCGGCCTGGCGGGCGCCTTCGGGCGTCGGCAGACCGATTCGGAAGGAGGCGAGGAGGTCCTCGTTGTCGAGCTCGGTGAGGTCGAGGTAGCGGTTGATGACGAGGCCGAGCGAGGCGTCGATGGTGCCAAGGCCGGCGGATCGGTTGTAGTTGAGAGTTGGGGAGAGCGTGACGACGGTGTCGTCGCGTTCGCTGGAGTTGCCCAGGACGTTGGAGTCGTAGGCGACCTGACCGGTGGTGGTGAGCGTCAGCGCGCCGCGGGCGACCTCGGTGAAGGCGGCGGCGGTGGTGGGGAGCGCGGCGAGGAGGGCGGCGGGGAGCAGGGCGGACAACGGGGCGGTTTTCATGGTTGGACGCTTTCGAAACGGACGAGCCGGGGAAGCTGGTCGCGGAGGGCGGCGAGGGCGCCGTCGAGGTCGGCGAAGTTTCCGGTGAGGGTGAGGCCGAGCACGCGCTGGCCGAGGTTGCGGTTG
>JAEXPG010000516.1 GCA_023447015.1 Verrucomicrobiota bacterium | reverse complement strand
GCTTTACGCCCGCCATCTGGGCTTAATCCGGGATGGCGGGCGCAAAGCCCGCCCCACCGCTCGGAAGACTTCTGCACTCATCATTCTTCATCTTGCCTTAGGTCCGCCGCGCTCAGCCGCAGCCGGTGCCGGTGCCCTTGCAGCTGTTGCCGCTGCCGCAGGAGGTGAAACGGCGTTGCAGCGCCTTCGGGATCGGCTGGTCGGAGAAGACAGCGCTGAGGCCCTCCTCGATCAGCCCCTCCATTTCGAGCACCTCGATGCCCGTTTCCTCGAGCACGCGCTTCGGCTTCGGGCCCGCCGCGGAAACGAGGATCGCGCGGCAGTCGTGCAACATCGCGCCGAGATCGCGCCAGCGGCCGTCGCCGGTGCCCGGCTCGGGCGTCTTGCGCACCTCGTGGAACTTGAAGCCGGAGGGCGTCGCCTCGTCCTTCTTGAAGACCAGGACGCGCGCCGCCTCGCCGAGGTGCTGGTTGACTAGAGCGCCCTCCTCGCTCGCGACGGCAATGTACGGACGGCTGCGCCCGCCGAGGACGTCCGCGTTGGCGAAGCGGTTGAGCCGCTCCATGTTCTCCTCATTGAGACCTTCGCTGATGAGGCCCACGGCGTCGGCACGGCAGCGGGCGCAGTGCGACATCTGCGGCAGGTGCAGGCCGCTTTGCAGGCGGGCGCGCGCCATCTCCAAGTTGTCCGGCGGCGCCATGTCCTCGAAGGCGGCGCCCTTCACGGGGAGGAAGGCCATGACGTTCATGAGGTCCGCGCCGAGCTCCTTCATGACCTTCGCGACCTCGGGGATGTGCGTGTCGTTGATGCCGGGCATGAGGATCGAGTTGATCTTCACGACCACGTTGAGCGCCTTCAGACGGCGAATCGCATCGAGCTGACGCTCGAGCAGGAGCTTCGCGGCCTCGATGCCGCGCATCGGCTTCCGGCCGTCGCGGATCCAGGCGTAGATCTTCGCGCCGATCACGGGATCGACCGCGTTCACGGTGAAGGTGACGTGGCTGACCTTGAGCGCGGCGATCTCCTCGACGTGCGGCCCGATGCCCAGGCCGTTGGTCGCGAGGCAGAGGATCATCTCCGGATAGCGTCCCCGGACGGCGCGCAGAGTCGCCATCGTCTCATCCGGGTTGGCGAAAGGATCGCCGGGGCCGGCGATGCCAACGACGCTCAGGTTCTTCACCCGCGCCATGACCTCCTCGAGGTAGGGCACCACCTGCGGCACCGGCAGGATCGAGCTCGTCACGCCCGGGCGGCTCTCGTTCATGCAGTCGAACTTCCGGTTGCAGAAGTTGCACTGCAGATTGCAGCGCGGTGCGACCGGCAGGTGCACGCGGCCGAACTTTCCGTGCGCCTCCTTGCTGAAGCACGGATGCTTGGCCCATTGCGGATTGGGGATTGCGGACTGCGGATTGGCCGACGGGAACGGAGCCGAATCGGCTGTTTCGCAACAGGACGTGGTGCTGAGTTCATTTTTCATGGTGTGTGGTCCGTCATTCCGCATTCCGAAATCCGCATTCCGCATTCAGCATTTCACAAATAGGCGTAACCGATGTCCGAATGCTCCTGCTTCGCTTCGAGCAGGGCGTTGACGATGCGATCGAAGAGCTGCTGCGTGCCGGCGTAGCCGAGCAGTTGGAGGCGTTGGGCGCCGAGCCGGTCGTGAACCGGAAACCCGCAGCGCACGAGCGGCACATTGAGCGAGCGCGCGAGCTTATAGCCCTTGCTGCTGCCGATGAGCAGATCCGGCTTCAGCTCCGCGATCCGCGTCTCGATGTCGCCGAAGTCCGAACCTTCGCGCACCTCGATCCGTTCGCGCAGCTCCGGGGCGGCGGCGAAGACTGCGTCGGCGAGGCGGCGGTTGCGCTCACCGCTCGCGACCAGCACCGGGGTGATGCCGGTCTCCTCGAGGAATACCGCGATCCCGGCCACAAGGTCGTCCTCGCCGTAGACGATCGCCTTCTTGCCCGCGAGGTACTTGTGGGCGTCGACGTAGCTGTCGATCAGACGACCGCGCTCCGCCGCGACACGGGCCGGCATCTCCCGACCTGTGGCCGCTTCCATCGCTGCGCAGAAAGCGTCGTTGGCGCGCACGCCGATCGGCAGCCCGAGGCGGTGCAGCGGGACGTTGAACTTCGTGTTGAGATGCGTTCCGGCCGTCGCGGGCGCCGCGGCGAGCGAGTGGCCGAACTCGAGCGCGACCGTCGCACGATCGAGGGCGCGCAGCTCCTCGATCGTGGTACCGCCGCTGGGCGTGCGGATGAACTCCGACCAGCTCGGGCCGTCGAGCGTCTCCGCATAGTCCGGCACGAGCGTGATCGTGTCCTCACCCCACGCGGCGCAAAAATCGCGCAGGTGGCGGAGATCAGCGGGAGAAACCATCCCTGGAAACAACGCCAGAGGGGCTTTCCCGGTTTCGGGTTTCGAGTTTCGGGTTTCGGGAGCGGATGTGCCGGCGAGCGTCTCGACGAGCGCGCGCACAGCAGCGTGGAACCCTTCAGCGTGAGTACCCTTGAAGCTCGGCGTCGAAACATGGACAAGTTCGGGGCGATCGGCAGCGGCCGGAAGATCGCGGGCTTCGCCTCGGTATTCGCCGATCAGCATCGGCATGTTTTCTCCCATCGTCTCGGACAGGCAGGTGGTCGCGATGCCGACGAGCGCCGGTCGATATTGGCGTCCGACGTTGTCGAGGGCCGTGTGGAGATTCTTGCGCCCACCGAAGACCGCGGAGTCCTCGGAGAAGTTGGTCGAGGCGATGTCGATCGGCTCGCGGAAGTGCGAGATCAGATAGCGGCGGATGTACGTCGCGCAGCCTTGCGAGCCGTGGAGCAGCGGCACCGTGCCGGCGATGCCCTTGAACGCCAGGCACGCGCCGAGCGGCGTGCAGAGCTTGCAGGGGTTCGTCGAGCCGGAGGGAAACTCCGGATGCTCGCCATCCTCGCCGACAGCCGGAGGATGGGGAACCGAGGAATTGCAGGAAGAGCAGCTCATGCGACGGCCTCCGTTTCGTTGGGACCGGAGTTCGCGGCGTTTTCTTTCCGCACTCCGCACTCCGCATTCCGCAATCGGTTGGCGCGGCGCGGCACGAAGTTCCACACCGGCGAGCAGACGCTCGCGTGCACCTCGCGGCCGAAGGTCACCATGCCCACGAAGCCGGCCAGGCACTCCTTGCGCTCGTGGTTGTGGTCGCAGAAGCCGATGCCGAGCTTGTAGGCGATCGGCCGCTCCTTCACGCCACCGATGAAG
>JAEXPG010000403.1 GCA_023447015.1 Verrucomicrobiota bacterium | reverse complement strand
GCCCCAGCCCGCCCGCGTCGACGACCTCGTCGCCCGCATGACGCTCGAGGAAAAGGCGTCGATGATGGCCAACACCACGCCCGGCGTGCCGCGCCTCGGCATCCCGCGCTACAACTGGTGGAGCGAGGCGCTGCACGGCGTGGCCAACGCCGGCCACGCCACCGTCTTCCCGCAGGCCATCGGTCTGGCGGCGATGTGGGACGAGCCGTTCCACCACCAGATCGCGCAGACGATCGGCGTCGAGGGTCGCGCGAAGTTCAACGGCTACAAGGGCGCACCCGAGGAGGGCCTCATCTTCCGCGGCCTCACCTTCTGGTCGCCCAACGTGAACATCTTCCGCGACCCCCGCTGGGGCCGCGGCCAGGAGACCTACGGCGAGGACCCGTTCCTCACCTCGCGCCTCGGCGTCGCCTTCGTGCGCGGCCTCCAGGGCGACGACGCCGATTACCTTGTCGCCGCCGCCTGCGCCAAACACTTCGCCGTGCACAGCGGCCCCGAACCGCTGCGCCACGTGTTCGACGCCACCCCGAGTCCGGCCGACCTCCACGAGACCTACCTGCCGGCGTTCGAGGCGCTCGTGCGCGAAGGCAAGGTCGAGACCGTGATGACCGCCTACAACGCGCTCAACGGCATTCCCTGCTCGATCCACCCGCTCCTCTACCAGCTGCTCGGCCGCTGGGGCTTCGACGGCCACGTGACCTCCGACTGCGGCTCCGTCGCCGACCTCAGCCGCACCTTCAAATGGGCGGCCGACGACGCGACCGCCGAGGCGTTGACCCTGCGCGCCGGCATGAACGTGCGCTGCGGTTTCGAGCCGCCCGCCCTCGTCGAGGCCGTGCACCGCGGACTGATCTCCGAGGCCGAGCTCAACGACCGCCTCCGCCCGCTGCTGCGCACGATGTTCCGCCTCGGGTTCTTCGATCCCAAGGACCGCGTGCCCTTCAACAAGATTGCGCCGACCGAGAACGACTCGCCCGCCCATGGGGCGCTCGCCTTGCGGGCCGCACGCGAGTCCCTCGTCCTGCTCAAGAACGACGGCACGCTGCCGCTGCGTCGCGAGAGCCTGAAGCGCGTCGCCGTGATCGGCCCCAACGCCACCTCCGTGCCGGCTCTGCTCGGCAACTACAACGGCGAACCCTCCGCGCCCGTGACGATCCTCGCCGGCCTCAAGGCCGCGCTCGAACCCGCCGGCGTCGAGGTCGTCTACGCCCACGGCTGCGACTACGCGACGCGTCCGTCCACCTGGCGCCTCATCCCGCAGCCCTGGTTCCAGGGCGAGTTCTACGCCAACCGCGAGCTGAAGGGCGAACCCGCCGCCCGCGACTACGACCGTCCCCTCTGCTTCGCCTGCCGCGCCGCCAAGAACCCGAAACCGCTGCCCGCCGGCGTGCCGGAGCGCGACGCCTCGGTGCGCTGGAAGGGCCAGCTCCAGACCACGCTCGCCGGCGAGTACCAGTTCCGCGTCCGCGGCCGCGGCGGCTGGCGGCTCATCCTCGACGGCAAGACGATCATCGACTCGTGGCAGCCGACGGGCGCCGACGCCTCCGCCGAGCGCGCCGTATCCAGTTCACTGAACCTTCCGGAGAACGCCTCGCTGCCGATCCAGCTGGAGTACGTGCAGGGCGACGGCCCCATCCAGGTCGCGCTCGAGTGGAACACCCCCGCCGTGGCTGCGCCCGAGGCGGAGGCCCTCGCCATCGCGCGCACGGCCGACGTGATCGTCTACGCCGGCGGCATCTCGGCCCAGCTCGAGGGCGAGGAGATGGAAGTCGACTACGACGGCTACACGGGCGGCGACCGCGACCGCATCGAGTTGCCCGGGCTCCAGCAGCAACTGCTGGAGAAGCTCCGCGCCACCGGCAAACCGGTGGTCTTCGTGAACCTCTCCGGCAGCGCCATCGCGATGCCCTGGGCCGCCGAGAACCTCAACGCCATCATCCAGGCGTGGTACCCCGGACAGGCCGGCGGCACCGCGATCGCCGACGTGCTGCTCGGCAACTACAACCCCGCCGGCCGCCTGCCCGTCACCTTCTACCGCGCCACCGAGGACCTGCCGGGGTTCAACGACTACGCGATGGCCGGCCGCACCTACCGCTACTTCGCGGGCAAGCCGCTGTTCCCCTTCGGCCACGGCCTCAGCTACACGCAGTTCGACTACGCCAACCTCCGCGTCGCGCCGAACGCCGACGGCAGCCTCACGGCCACCGTCGCGATCACCAACCGCGGCGCCCGCGACGGCGACGAGGTCGTGCAGCTCTACGCCACACCGCCCGCCGCCGCACACCCGCGGGAAACGCAGGCGCTCTGCGGCTTCCGCCGTGTCCACCTCGCGAAAGGGGAGACGCAGACCGTCACCATCACGATTCCCGCCACCGCGCTCCGTCGCTGGAACACCGACCAGGGCGACTTCGCCGTTCCGCGCGGCGCGTGGACGATCCGCGCCGCCGCCTCCGCGGCCGACATCCGCCAACAAGCCACCGTCAAACTCTAGCCCGCCATGCGCCTCCGCCTGCTTCTGTCGCTCGGCACCGCGGCCGTCCTCTTTGCCACCTTCGGCCGCGCCGAAACGTCGGCCGCGGTGGCGCCGCTCCAGACCGAGTTCGTCTACGAGGCGCTCGTCACCATCGAGGCCCCGGTCGAGGTCGGTGCCACGCCCGGCGGCACCCGTCGCTACATTCCCATCACCGGCGGCACGTTCGAGGGGGCGAAGATCCGCGGCACCATCCTCCCGGGCGGCGCCGATTGGCAGACCAGCCGCCCCGACAGCGTGACCGAGGTCGACGCGCTCTACTCGATCCGCGCCGACGACGGCACCGTGATCATCGTGCGCAACCAAGGCGTCATCACCGCCGGCGGCGCCTATATGCGCACCGCGCCCCGCTTCGAGGCGCCGAACGGTCCGCATGCCTGGCTGAACCAGGCGCAGTTCGTCGGCTCCGTCTCCGGCGGTCCCCGCCCCGGCACCGTCATCATCCGCGTTTTCCGTGTCCTCTAGTCTCTCGCTACCCATGAAGAAGATCATTCGCCGCCTCGCCCTGATCGGCCTGCTTCTCGTCTCGTCGCAGGCCTTCGCCCAGGACCCCAACTTCTACATCTTCCTCTGCCTCGGGCAGTCGAACATGGAGGGCTATCCCGGGATTCCCGAGGAGGACAAGGGCCCTGTCGACCCGCGCTTCCAGGTGCTCGCCGCCGTGGACTTTCCCGCGCTCAACCGCCCCAAGGGCAACGGGTACCCGGCCACCCCGCCGTTGAGCCGCCCGGTCGCCGGGCTCAGTCCGGCCGACTTCTTCGGCCGCGCCCTCGTCGCCAAACTTCCGGCCCACATCAAGGTGGGCGTCGTCAACGTCGCCGTCGGCGGCTGCAAGATCGCCCTGTTCCAGAAGGAAACCTGCGACCAGTACATCGCCGACGCGCCTGAGTGGATGAAGCCCGCCCTCGCCGCCTACGACGGCAATCCCTACCAGCGCCTCCTCGAGATGGCGAAGGTCGCCCAGAAGGCCGGCGTCATCAAAGGCATCCTCCTCCACCAGGGTGAGTCCAACAGCGGCGAGACCGACTGGCCCGCCAAGGTGAAGGGCGTCTACGAGAACCTTCTCCAAGAGCTCAACCTCAAGGCCGACGAGGTGCCGCTCATCGCCGGCGAGATGGTACCCGCCGACCAGAACGGCAAGTGCGCCGGCATGAACCCGATCATCGGGACGCTCCCCGCGCTCATCCCCACCGCCCACGTCGTGCCGTCGGCCGGTTGCGCCGGGCTGCCCGACCAGCTGCATTTCTCCCCCGCCGGCTATCGCGAACTCGGCCACCGCTACGCCGAGACGATCCTGCCCTTCCTCGGCCTGCCGCTGCCCGAGCCCGTCGCCGACACCGCGCCGGTCGCGCCCGGCTCGAATCCGCTCTTCCGCGACGCCTTCACCGCCGACCCGGCGCCGCTGGTCGTGGGCGACACGCTCTACCTCTACGTCGGCCACGACGAGGCGCGCGGCAAACAGATGTTCAACATCACCGAGTGGCTCTGCTACTCGACGAAGGACATGCTGCACTGGACCGCGCACGGTTCCGTGCTCAAGCCGACCGACTTCAA
>JAEXPG010000377.1 GCA_023447015.1 Verrucomicrobiota bacterium | reverse complement strand
CATGATGCCGGTCAAGGCCGCCGCCCGGGGCCGATGCTATTGTGGCGGCGCATGTCACTCACCGTGCACGAACTCGACGTCCGTCCGCTGCTCGCCGCCGGCCAGCCGCCGCTCGAGGCCATCCTCCGCGCCATCGACGCCCTCCCGGCCGGGGCGGCCCTCGGGCTACGAACGACGTTCGAGCCCCAGCCGCTCTACGCCAAACTCGCCGGCCTGGGATTCGACCACTGCACCGCCCGCCAGCCCGACGGCTCGGTCTTCGTCCTCTTCTCGCCGCGAACCACCCATCTGGATCTCCGTCTGCTCGAGCCGCCCGAACCGATGCAGCGCACGCTCGAGGCCGCAGCCGCACTGGCGCCCCGCGGCCGCATCGTCTCGCGGACACGCTTCCGCCCCGTGCACCTGCTCGCGATGCTGGCCGGCCAAGGCCTGGTCGCGACCAGCACAGAACAGCCCGACGGCACCTGGGAAAACGTGATCGTGCGTGCGAGCACCCCGGCTCCTGCGAGAACTGGCGCATGACTCCCGGCCCCAACTTCCGTGCCCAGGCGCTCCTGTCGTTCCCGTTCTTCGGACTCGGGCTCGCCGCGCTGCTGGCCCTGGTCGGCTGGGCCGTCGCTCATCCCGGACTGTTCGAGCAGCCCATGCTCGCCCCCGCACCGCTGACCTTCGTGCACCTCGCCGTGCTCGGCTGGATGGCACCATTCGTCTTCGGGGCGGCCTACCAGCTGATCCCCGTGCTCGCCGAGGCGCCGCTCTGGAGTCGGCGCGGCGCCTGGGTGCACTTCGCGCTCCACGGAATCGCGGCGCCACCGCTGCTGTTCGCACTGAGCCACGGGGATTTCGCGACCGCCGCGCTCTGGGGCGGGATCGTGGCGCTCGGTGCCTTGGTCGGAGTGGTCGACCTGGCCGTCACCGCCGATCGCCGTTCGCGCTGGACGCCCGAGAACGTCGGGCTGCTCCTCGCCCTTTTCTGGCTCTCGGTCGCAGTGGTGCTCGGCGCCATGCTCGCCCTCGTGCGCGCCGGCCGTCTCCCCGGATTCGATGCGGCCCGCCTTCGTCCGCTCCACCTCACCTGCGGCCTCGTGGGGTTCTTCCTCGGCACGCTGTTTGCGGTCTCCTTCAAACTCGTGCCCATGTTCCTGATCGGCCGGCCCGGCGGCCGCTTCCGGCAATGGCTGGTCCTCGTCCTCCTCAACGCCGGGCTCTTCCTGCTCGCCCCGGGGATCCTCGGGGAACACCGGCCGTTGCTTCTTCTCGGGGCCGCCGCCCTCGGCGCCGCGGCGGCCGGATTTGTCGATGAAATCGTCGCCATGTTTCGGAGGCGTTTCCGCGCCCCCGATTGGCCGATGCGTACCTTCTTCGCCGGACTGGCCATGCTGATCCCCTCGACCGTCGCCGGGTTGTCCGCCCTGCTCGGGATCGAAGGAGCGTGGCTGCCACCTCGGGCTGGGCCGGCGATGTTCGCCCTCCTCGTCCTCGGCGTGCTCACCCCCTGCATCCTGGGCATGGCGGGCAAGATCGTGCCCTTCCTCGCCTGGCAATGGCGCTACTCCGCCCACATCGGGCGGGCCAAGGTACCGCTGGTGACCGACCTTTTCCGTCCCTGGCTGCTGCGCCTGCAGTTCCACGTCACCGCCCCGGCCTGCCTCGCACTCACCCTCGGTGTCTGGATCGATTCCGGAGTTGTCCTGCAAGCGGCGGCCTTCGGATTTCTCCTCTCCGCGCTCACCCTCGCGCTGAACATCGCCGGGCTCGCCCCGCACCTTGTGCGCCCGCGGCTGCAGCCGCTCGACCCCCAAGCCGCCATCAAACCCTCACCGTCCGCCTCCCGCCCATGAACGCCGTCGCCCAGCCTGCCCCCACACCCGAGCTCGTCCTCCGCGCCCTGCATCACCTCATCGATCCCGAGGTCGGGGTGAATGTCGTCGATCTGGGCATGATCGCCGACGTCGAGGTCGGGGCGAACGGAACCGCGGTGGTGGTCATCCTGCCCACGACTCCGGGCTGCCCGATGCACGAAGTGCTTGCCGACGGCGCGCGGAGCATCGTCGGCAATCTTCACGGCATCTCTTCCGTCGACGTCCGCTTCGTCTACTCTCCACCTTGGACGCCCGACCGGATCACCCCCGCCGGGCGTGAAGCCCTGCAACACGGCCGCTGAAGCGGCCGCTCCCGACGACCACCACCCATCTCTTCTACCACGATGCAAAACACCGCCACCACACCCACCGAGGATCTCTTCGACGGCCGCGAACTGCCCTGCGAGTCCAAGCGCCCGGCGTTTCTCTCGCGCTGCTGCAACCTGCCCGTTGGGCGCAGCTTCGTCTTCATCAACGGCCACGATCCCGTGCCGCTGCGCCGCCACCTCGACCAGCTCTACCCCGGCTGCTTCCGCTGGGAGATCGTCCCCGCCGCAGAGGCGGACGCCATCCGCCTGCGGGTGACCAAGACAGCCCAACCCGCCGGCGGCTTTGGCGCCGAGGCCGGGGCCTTCTCCTGTTCGTAGACAACCCGCCCAGTCCACCGCGCCGCGCGAACGGCGCACTGAAGAACGAGCCCCGGGTTTCCCCGGGGCTTTTCCGCATTTTTGGGGCACCCAGTGGAGATTTCGGTCCACCGTCCGAAACCCCACAACCGGGCACTCCGTCGATCCGCCGAGGCCCGCCAGTGATCCCCGGGGGATTTCCGCCGAAAAACCGGGTGCCACCGCTCAACTCCCACGCGGTTGGGTCGATGGGATCCAACACCCCGTGCTCCCACACCGGGAGCCCCGTCGCACCCCACCATCCAGCCTATGAATATCGGCTCCAAGATCATGCTCGGCGCCGCGGCCACCACTGTGGCCGCCACCCTCGCAGGTGTCGCAACCGTCTACGTGCTCGCCAAACGCAACCGCGTGGCCGAATTGCGCGAGAAGATGAGCACCATCATCGCCCAGTCCGAGGACATGGCCGGAAACATGGACAAGATGTACTCGGCCAACTCCTTCGATGCCGCCGGACTCCTCGAGCGCGCGAAGAAACAGCTCGGTTCCCGCCCCCTCCGCGAAGGCTACGCCGAGACCGCCCTCTACCGCACCATCCCGCTCGTCGCCTCGTGGACCTCCGCTGCCGCTGCCGCGCAGCGGGCGGGCTTCAAATTCTTCGTCGGCGCCCCGAAGGACTACACTCCGCGCAACGCGAAGAACCGCCTCGGGCCCGAATACGAGCCGATGTACGCCGCCTTCAAGTCCGGCGCCACCGAGTGGTTCTCCCGCGACGCCACGACCGGGGAGCTCATCCTCGCCCGCCCCGTCCACCAGCGCCAAAGCTGTCTGGGCTGCCATGGCAACCCCGCCAACAGCCCGACCAAGGACGGCAACGACATCCTCGGCCTCCCGATGGAGAGCCAGAAGGTCGGCGACCTCGCGGGCGCCTTCATCCTCAAAGCCCCTCTCACCGGCGACCAACGCGTCCTCGCGACCGCCGGGAACATGGCCTGGGTCGGCCTGCTCGTGACTGTGGCCTCCCTCGCCGGCTTCGCCTATTTCAACCGCCGCATCATCGTCCACCCGCTCGCCACCGCGATCAGCGAGCTCGACGAGGTCTCCGAACAGACCACCGCCGCCGCTGCCGAAGTCTCCGCCTCCGGCCAGGAACTCGCCGACGGCGCGAGCCGCCAGGCCGCGGCGCTCGAACAGACCAGCGCCACCCTCGAGGAGATCTCGAGCATGACCAAGCGCAACTCCGAGCACGCGCTCAACGCCAAGGAGCTTTCCGCCCAGACCCGCCACGCCGCCGAGCAGGGCACCTCGCGCATGACCGGCATGCAGCAGGCGATGAACGAGATCAAATCGTCCTCCGACAACATCGCCAAGATCGTGAAGTCGATCGACGAGATCGCCTTCCAGACCAACATCCTCGCGCTCAACGCCGCCGTCGAGGCCGCCCGTGCCGGCGAGGCCGGCGCCGGTTTCGCCGTCGTCGCCGAGGAAGTCCGGGCCCTCGCCCAGCGCTCCGCCCACGCCGCCCGCGAGACCGCGCAGAAAATCGAGGACTCGATCCAGAAGAGCGAACAGGGCGTGCAGCTCTCCGCCGCCGTGGCCGAGAGCTTCCAGGACATCGCCGCGAAGGCCCGCCAGATGGACGACCTCGTAGCCGAGATCGCCACCGCCTCGCACGAGCAGTCGCAGGGCGTCGGCCAGGTCAGCTCCGCGATCTCGGACATGGACAAGGTCACGCAATCCAACGCCGCCACGGCCGAGGAGAGCGCCTCCGCCGCCGAGGAGCTCAACCAGCAGTCGCAGTCGATCCGCGAGCTCATCCAGGCCTTCCACCGGCTGGTCGGGGGCGAAGCCCGGCAGGTTACGTTCACCCGCTCGACCCCGATGCCGTCGCACGAAAACGTCGCGCACCCGGCACACGGCGCGAACAAGCAGCCGGTTGTCTCGCCGCGGCGCTGAGGCGAGCGGCGACAAAAAAGGCGCGGCGATCGCTCGCCGCGCCCTTCGGAAAATGTGGTCCGGACCGGAGTCGAAGCCCGGTCCGACCGCTGGGTGATCGACGCGCGCCTCAGTAGGCGGCGGCGACGCCCTTGATGTTCTTCTTGGCCATCCAGGGCATCATGCCGCGGAGGTAGGTGCCGGTCTTCTCGATCGGGTGCTTGGCCCCGGCGGCGAGCAGCTTGTTGTAGTTCTTCAGGCCGCCCTTGTACTCCTTGACCCACTCCTTCACGAACTGGCCGGACTGGATCTCCTTCAGGATCTTCTTCATCTCCTTCTTCGTGTCCTTGTTGATCACGCGCGGGCCGCGGGTGATGTCGCCGTACTTGGCGGTCTCGGAGATCGAGAAGCGCATGCCGGCGATGCCGGACTCGTACATGAGATCACAGATGAGCTTCAGCTCGTGGAGGCACTCGAAGTAGGCCATCTCGGGCTGGTAACCAGCCTCGACGAGGGTCTCGAAACCGGCCTGCACGAGAGCGCTGGCGCCGCCGCAGAGGACCGCCTGCTCGCCGAAGAGATCGGTCTCCGTCTCCTCCTTGAAGGTGGTCTGGAGCACGCCGGCGCGGGTCGAGCCGATGCCCTTGGCCCAGGCGAGGGCGAGCTTCTTGGCCTGCTTCGACTTGTCCTGCGCCACGGCGATGAGGGCGGGCATGCCCTTCCCTTCGACGTAGAGACGGCGGACCATGTGGCCGGGACCCTTCGGGGCGACCATGATGCAGTCGACGTCCTTCGGGAGCTTGATCAGGCCGAAGTGGACGGCGAGGCCGTGCGAGAAGAGGAGGCACTTGCCCTTGGTGAGGTTGGGCAGGATGTCCTGCTCGTACACCGAAGCCTGCTTCATGTCCGGGAGACCGACCATGATGACGTCGGCACGGCGGACGGCCTCGGCGGTGTCGAGGACCTCGAAACCCTTCTCCTCGGCCACGGCGCGGGACTTGGAGCCCGGATACAGGCCGATGACGACCTTGCAACCGCTGTCCTTCAGGTTCAGCGCGTGGGCATGGCCCTGGGACCCGAAGCCGAGGACGGCGAGGGTCTTGTTCTGGAAGACGCCGAGATCGGCGGCGGAGTCGGTGTAGACTTTGGCAGGCATGGTGAAACGGGTTTCGGGTGTTGTGTTCTGGTTGTGTGTTGGAAACGCGGACTCGCGCGGCTCAGCGGCTGAGGGCGAGCTTGCCGGTGCGCGCCAGATCGACGATGCCGAACGGCGCCAGCAGATCGAGGAAGGCCGCGGTCTTGCCGCAGTCGCCGGTGATCTCGATGATCACGTTGTCCCGGGCGACGTTGATGATCTTCGCGCGGAAGATGTCGCAGATCTGGAGGATCTCGGCCCGGGTCTGGCCGTCGGCCTTGACCTTCACGAGGATGAGTTCGCGCTCGACGGCCTGGCCGGCGGAGAAGTCGGTCACGTCGCCCACGTTGACCAGCTTGCGCAGCTGCTTGGTGATCTGGTCGAGCGTCTCGTCGTCGCCCCGGACGATGGTGGTGATCCGCGAGAGCGCCGGATCGTGGGTGGGCGCGACGTTGAGGGAGTCGATGTTGAAACCCCGGCCGCTGAACATGCCCGCCACGCGCGCGAGGACGCCGAACTTGTTTTCAACGAGGGCGGAGAGCGTGTGACGCATGATTGGTGGTTCTGGCTGGGATCGACGGGAAAAGTTGGAGGATGCCGCTGCGAAATGGCTGCGCGCCAACGGGCAACGAGCATCCGCGCATGTGACCGATGCCTTGTACGGTGGTCAATGCCGATTCGAGGTGCCGCGCCGGGGCCGCCGGCCGGTCGGTCC
>JAEXPG010000321.1 GCA_023447015.1 Verrucomicrobiota bacterium | reverse complement strand
GGCTTCTTCGCCCCGGCCGCCGGCGCGGCGGCGGGCACCGGGCGGAAGTCGGCCGGCGGATTCGAGAGGATCAGCGAGAAGAGCAGGATCAGCCCGAAGGCGCCGCCGCCGAGGCAGAGGAAGGTGTTGCGGATGTTGCTCTCCGGGCCCCAGAGCTTGAGCAGCCACTGCGTGAGCGGCGCGATGTAGATCGCGGCCGAGCCCACTCCAGCGACGACCAGACCCGTGATCAAACCCTTGCGCGCGGGCGGGAACCACTTGATCGCCGCGGGTGTCGTCGCCGAATACCCGAGACCGATCCCGATGCCGCCGAGCACGCCGAAGGTCAGCGCCATCGCGAGCGGGGTGGTCGCGAACGCCGAAGCCGCCAGCCCCGCCCCCCAGAGCAGTCCGCCCAGCTGCGCCACCCGGCGCGGGCCCATCTTGTCCTGCGCCCGGCCGGCGAAGATCATCATCACGGCGAAGGCGGCCGTGCAGATCGCGAACGGCAGGCCGGCATCGGCCCGGGACCACTTCCATTGCACGACGAGGGCCTTGCCCATGACGCTCCAGGCGTAGAGCGCACCGAGCACGAGGTTGATGCCGAGACCGGCGAGGGTGACGATCCAGCCGCGGGAGGCGGAGGGCGAGGAGGACATACGGGGTGTTGGGGTTTGGCGCGGCCCGCCGGGGCGGGCGGGTTTTGATTGCCGCGGGAAGTCCGCGGGGATGCGAAGTGGTTAGGGGCGCCACCCGGCCCTGTCCAGCCCCGGCTGGCGGAGCCATGCAGCCACCGGCAGGCAAGCCGCACGTGTACCACTTATTGGGTACTGTACTACCATTAAAACGACAGCATGAAATGCAAACGACCGGGCAACGCCACCCCATTGACACGTCACCAGCTTTCCGTGTCATCCGCCGCGCCCCACCAGCCCACCACCCCCACTGAGTCATAAACCCAATGAATCAGATGCAGCGCATCGCCAGAACCCTAACGCAGGCCGCCCTCGTGGCGGCCGCCCTACTCGCCGTGCCGCTCTCGGCACAGAATCCGGCACCTTCCCTCCGGAAGGCCAACTATCCGTTCGGTCTCCAGCAGGCCGAGACGGAAACCGACAGCTACCTCATCAGTGAGTACAACGACTGGTGGAAACACTATGTCACCGCCAGCGGCGCCGGCGGATCCGACCGGCTCCGCGTCCAGCGCGACAGCGCCTCCGCCTACGACACCGTCTCGGAGGGCCAGTCCTACGGCATGCTCCTCGCGGTCTATTTCGGCGACCGGACGACGTTCGACGCCCTCTACCGCTACGCCAAGGACCACTACGACCCCGACTACGGCCTGATGCAGTGGATGGTGCGGGCCGACGGCGTGGACATCAGCGAATTCGGGATGCCCATCCCGCACAATATACCCTACGTCTACAAGGCGGACCTCAGCCTGCCCGAGGAGCAGCACCGGTACATCTCGTTCGATGACCCGTACTACAAGGCGCACAGGACCGAGTTCCTGCAGGCCGCCCAGTACGACCGGGGGTACAGCTCGGCGACCGATGCCGACATGGACATCGCGATCGCCCTATGCTTCGCCCATGCGCGATGGGGCAGCACCGGCGCGATCAACTACCTCCAGGAGGCGGCGGCCAACATCAAGTGCATCGTCGACTACGATTCGATCGACGAGACGATCAACGGGGTGAGCCATCGCTACCTCCGCGCCGGCACCAAGTGGGGCCAGCGCGACGGGTGGAACGCCAGCTACTTCATGCCCGCCTGGCTGCGCATCTTCGCGAAATTCATCAACGACAACAAAGCCGCGGTCACGCCCGTCCTCGGGACTCCGGACGACTACATCGCCAAGATCACCGACCTGCAGGCCACGATGTACAGCGAGATGCAGCTCGTGAACGCCAACAACGGCCCGACCGGGCTCTACCCCGACTGGTGCAACACCAGCAGCAACGCGCCGGCCAAGGCCAACATCAGCGACCGCCGCTATTACCTGAGCGCGACCTCGCCCGCCTACAAGAAGCAGAGCTACAACTTCTTCTACGACGCCGTTCGCGTGCCGTGGCGGATCGGCCTCGACTACAGCCTCAACGGCGATGCGGACGCGCTCTCGATCAACACCGAGATGAACCAGTTCTTCCGCGCCAAGACCCCGGCAGGCATCGTCGACGGCTATAGCATCACCGGCGGCGCCTGGAACTGGGACGACCGCGACGGGTTCAATTCGAGCCAGGGCGGCCTCTGGCAGACCTCCGGCGCCTTCATGTCGATGGTTTCCACCGCCTGCATGACCGTGCCGAACTCGAGCCGCACCGATGCCGGTGTCCTCGCCAACGCCAAGGCGTTCTACGCCGAGACCAAGAAGCAGAAGACGGCGTACACCGAAAAGTTCCACTACTTCGGCAACACCCTGCGCCTGCTCTCGCTCCTCTACATGTCCGGCCGCATGCCCGACCTGACCGAGCCCGAGCGTCCCGCGGTGTCCGTGCAGTTCATGACCTACAATGCCAACGCGAACACGAACACGCTCTTCGTGAACATCAAGGTCAGGAACACCGGCGACATCGATGTCGACCTCGCGAAGCTCGCCACCAGCTACTGGTTCGCGGCGGAGAACACCGCCGTCGCCGACGTGGCCGATAAGGATGCGGCGTTCGTCATGAACTCCGGCAGCCCGGTCAACGTCGCCGTCGCCATCGCCGCCGCCAGCCGCGGCACCCAGAACCGGGTGCAGAACACGACCTTCCCCGGCGTGACCCGCGTGCTGAAGAAGGGCGAGTTCGTCGAAGTCCACCTCCGCATCCACAAGGGCAACTGGACGAACTACAACCAGTCCAACGACTACTCGTTCAGCCCGAACTACAACTTCGCCGACACCACCAAGATCACCGTCTACTACGGCGGCACCCGCGTGGCCGGCACCGAGCCCTGAGTCGCTTCGCTCGGATAGAAAACACCGATCCCCAAGGCCGGGGCTCCATCCGGAGCCCCGGTCTTTCCTTTTCTCCAGCCGCCGCCAACACCGTCGGCAACGCCCCGGAGCCGCCCTCGCTCGCCCGCCGCCGGCACCGCACGGTTCAGGGCGCCAGCCGCAGAGTCCACTCCGTGGCGACACCGGGCACGTG
>JAEXPG010000271.1 GCA_023447015.1 Verrucomicrobiota bacterium | reverse complement strand
CGGTCGAGCCGCCGCCGCCGATGGCGCCGGTGCCCGGCGCCTGATGCTTGGCCGGTCGTCGCTCCGCCTCAAGTCACGGGGCAGAGGCGGGCGCGGCCGACCTCCAGCGTCTCCCCGAGGAAGCGCGAGCTCACGCCGGCGAACCAGGCGGGATCGTCAGTGGTGACAATCCGGCGACGGCCGCCGCGGGTGAGCCGGCCCTCGTGTTCGGGGTGCCGCGCGATCCAGTCGGCCAGCCGGGATGCGACGATCTCGCCCTGGGTGAGGACTTCGACCGGCTCCGGCACGATCCGCCGGATGCCGGGCAGCAGGAGCGGATAATGGGTGCAGCCGAGCAGGATCCGCTGCGGTGGCCGGGGCCGCGCGAGCACGGGATCGAGGTAGCGGTGGAGAAACCAGTCGGCGCCGGGGCCCGCGGTCTCGCCGGCCTCGACGAGCGGCACCCAGAGCGGGCAGGCCTGCTGGATCAGTTCCAGGTGGGGGGCGAGTTTGCGCAGTTCGATTCCGAAGGAGTCGGAGGCGATGGTGCCCTCGGTACCGAGCACCGCGACCGTGCCTTCGGCCCGCGAGGGTTGCGTGACCCCGGGGATGACGCCGGGCGGGAGGCCGGCCAGCGCCTCGACCGAGGGGCGGACGACGCCCAGCACGCGGCGGTCCGGGCGATGGGCGGGCAGGTGGCGCTGTTGGATGGTGCGCAGGGCGCGGGCCGAGGCGGTGTTGCAGGCGAGGACGACGAGCGTGCAGCCTTCGTTGAACAACCACTCCACGGCCTCGAGGGTGAACTCGTGGATCACGTCGAAGCTGCGCGCGCCGTAGGGGGCGCGGGCGCTGTCGGCGAGGAAGAGGTAGTCGTACTGCGGCAGGTGGCGGCGCAGTGCCGTGAGCACGGTCAGTCCGCCGAAGCCGGAATCGAAGACACCGATCATGGTTGGGCGGGAGCTTGGCCCCGGGCGCGGCGATGGGAAACCGAAAGTGACGGGGTGGGGACGGCGGCGCGCACGGCGGGGGTGTTGTGCTTGAGTCGGAGCAGACCGTCGCCGCCGGACTCGACGATCGCTCGGGGGGGATGGTGGTAGGCGTGGCCGGAGTCGGCACTGGTCAGGGTGCCATCGAGCGGGGCGCGCCCGAGCAGGGCGCGGGCGGCCGGGACCTCGTGTTGTTTTTCACCGGTGAGCACGGTAGCGACTGCGATGGAGGTTCCGGTCTCCTGTGCGACGAAACTGACGACCTGCGCGAGGCGGTCGCGCACGCTCTTGCCGTCCAAGTCGAGGGCTCGGGTCAGTTGGCCGTCGTGGGCGAGCGCCCAGTCGTTGAGCATACAGGCCAACGCCTCGGGCTCGACGGCACCCAGCAGCGTGAAGAAAATGTCGCGCTCGGAGGATAGGGGGACCTTCTTGGAGCGGGGTGGCGTGGCTAGCGGAGTCGGGAAAGCCGATTACTCATCTCCCGTTTCCGGGTATGAGAGTCCGAACCACTTAACTACCCCTTCTTCAATGAGAATGGTGACTCCTTTCTCGTACCATTCATACCGGGCGTTACTCTCCACAGGCTGCTTGTACGGACTGCTAGAACACGCCTTGAGCTTGTTCGCAACCGCACCGAGTACGGCCGCGACATACGACCGCTGCACCATATTCTCCGAAAAGGTATCGCGAGTTAGCCCGGGATAGCGGCCCAGGAGTTCATCCGCCCCTATGCCGATGGCCGGGGCTCCATCGAGCGTTGCGCACGCCGACGTACAGTATACGGACTCGACGCGCAGCTCTGGATTTCCCGAGAAGTGAACCTCCAGGCCAAGCCCGACATAGTGCCACTCCTCGGCACGAGTCGCCTTCGCCGGACCATCCGATGAATGCTGCTCCTCGCTAATGACGACGTCGGGCTGGATGCCGATGGCACGGACCTCGGTCTTTGTCATCCCAAGTTGGAAACGCCCAATCCCTTTCATGATCGTTGCAGCAAGGCTGACGCCCCCTTGTTCAGTTGGACTCCGATCCCGGACCATGCCTGCGGGGAGATAATCCATCCCGTTTTCGTAGAACTCACCACGTGCGGCCATCCAGCGCCGGATGCCGCGCGCCTCGCTCTCGGAGGGAGCGTGAAAAGCCCATCCCTGGGCAAACAAAGTAAACTGGCGGACAGAGCCAGAACTGACCACAAACCCAACCCGCTTTTCCCGATGCTCGTAGTAGACTGTATCCGCCTCATCCTGCATCGTCCCAGTTTTGACCAGAACAAGACCGGGATAGCAGGTCTCCAGATCCGATTCCTTGAGCATCCATACCGTTCGACCGTCCAACTTGGCCGAATGCGCGTCGAAGGTCATGCTCGCCAGCCGGAACACCCCATCCGACTCGAAGCAGAGCCCCACTTCGGACTCTTCGTAATGCCAATCGATATGAACCGATCCGTCGGCCAGGGTGAAGTGACGGATGGAGTCCGGTTTGCCAAGAATGCGCTCGACCTCTGGCTGCGTGAGCCCGAAACGGACTTCGTCGAAGCCCACGAGCGACTTTGCTTTGATGGCGGACTCGGACTCGTCATCCAGGTCGTCGTCCGCTTCCGCTAGCGCCAGCCTTTCCTGTGCAGTGAGTTTCCCCCGAAACACTTTTCCATAGAACACATAACCCCGCCAGAGGACATATGCCCATGAGACGATCTCCCCGCCGATGAACAGCGAATGCAGCCACTGAATCCGCTCGGCGGCCAGGGCAGGGGCACTGGCGCTCTGGAACCGTCTGGCATTCCAGAAGTAGTCGGCCGAAACCAGGATCGCCAACAGGGCCAATGCCTGAGGCACCACGGCAATCCAGAGTGTCCCCACATCCTTCCGTCCATCTCGCTTCATTCGCTCCGCCATCGATCGGGCGAGACCGACCAGGCTCCACTGCACGGCGGTCGCTAGCAGGAATGCTGCAAGAAAAACCACCGTGATCTTCAGCATGTCTTCGTCGGCGCTTGTGAGGATGAAGGTAGCAGCCAAGCCGGCAATGAACCCGAAGAGCACCGACCGCAATAGTCGCTGAAGGGAGGAATGCCCGCCCTCTCCCACGTTCAACAAGATGATCGCCATGATTGGCCCCGCGACAATGAGGGGCCCACCACTGTTTGAAGCGAACAGGACAGGCAGATTCGGCATTTCCATTGAGTCTCTTTGTTTTGTTCGGTTTGACCCGACTCCGCGGAAACGAGGTCGGGTGGATTTGGAGCGGCTAGGGAGAGAGACCCGAGATGTCGATCTGTATTAATAAAATACATCTGTGTTCCGATTCTTCCTCTGGGAAACACTCGCCGGCGGAGAAAAATGTGCACAGGGCGGATAGACGCTGCGCATTTCCGGATCGGGAACCGAGCGGGGCGCCCGTTTGCTGCGGATAACAACCGGCTGCTGCCACCTTTGTACCGCTCATCCTGCGGAGCCTGAGTCAACCGGCCTTGCACAATAGACTGCCGCTTGCGGGTGAGCCAGCCCCGCCCACAGGCTGCGTCGGTGCTTCAGTCCGCGACGATCCCCGCTTGCTCGTGCGGTGAGGCGCCTCGTGCCGAGCTGTTTCGGATCAGTGGCGATCTGTGTGCATCGGTAGCCGCATGGTCCGGCCTCAGTCTCTTCGCTTCGGATCTGCGTACATCTGCGGTTTCGCTTCGGTCCTTGGCGGACCGCTGAAGAAGAAGCGGTTCCACCCACCGCCGATCCGTTCGCATCCCCTATTCCGCTTCCCGGCCGGCAGACAACCACGGCTTTCTGATTTGGGGGTCATGGGCGAGGGAATTTGGCGCGCAGTAGCGCTGCAAGGCGAGGGCGCGGGCAGTTGCCGTGGTGGGCGAGCACCCTGTCGTTGAGCACACAGGCCAGCGCCGCGGGTTCGACGGCACCCAGCAGCGTAAAGAGGAT
>JAEXPG010000204.1 GCA_023447015.1 Verrucomicrobiota bacterium | reverse complement strand
GGCCGGTGGTCTTTTCGGTTTTGGCCAGGCGTTTGGCGAGTTCGTCGGCCAAGGCCTTCTCCTCGGGAAGGCGGAGTCTGGGGCGAACTCCGCGAGCAGTTGGCACGCGGGGTCGGCGTCGCCGGATGATTCATGGAGCAGGGCGAGGACAAGCGACGGGTCGATGCGCGGGGGAAGTTTGCCGAGGATCTCGACTCCGGCTTGGGCCTGACCCTGGTGCCAGAGCGAGCGCGCCCGGGCCCGGACGGTGAGCCGATCGATACGCTCCTCGTCCCAGTTCCACGCGCCGGCGAGTGCGGCGAGCACCCGCTGCAGGTCGACGCGAGTTCCACCGGTGTTGCCGGCGAGGCGCCAGGTGTCGCCGTCGGCGGCGGCCGGCCGGTTCCGTGGGGGGCTACGGTGCGGGCGGCTCGGCGGGCAGGGCGACGAAGAAGGTGGCGCCTTCGTTGGGGCGACCCTCGGCCCAGACGCGGCCGCCGTGGCGGGCGACGATGCGCCGGACGTTGGCGAGGCCGATGCCGGTGCCCTCGAATTCGGTGGTGCGGTGGAGGCGCTGGAAGACGCCGAACAGCTTGTCGGTGTATTTGGGGTCGAAGCCGGCGCCGTTGTCGCGGACGAAGACGACGTGTTCGGCGGTGGCGCGGCCCGGAGGGGCGGGGCGCTGGCCGATCTCGACGATCGCGGGCCGGCGGTGACGGGAGAACTTCAGGGCGTTGCCGATGAGGTTGGCGAAGACCTGGCGCAGAAGGGTCGGATCGCCGACAACGGTCGGCAACGGACCGAGGTGCCATTCGACCGCGCGGCCCTCGATCGAGGGGGCCAGCTCCTGGCGGACCGCCTCGACGAGCCGGCCGAGATCGCAGGGGGTGCGCTGGAGCTCGGTGCGGCTCAGGCGGGAAAAGTCGAGGAGGCTGTCGATGAGGTGGCCGAGGCGGACGGCCTCACCGGAGACGTTGGCGAGGTAGCGGTCGCCCTCGGCATCGAGCCGCCCGGCGCTCCGGCGCAGCAGCAGGTCGGCGAAGCCGCTGATGTTGCGCAGGGGGGCGCGGAGGTCGTGGGAGACCGAGTACGAGAAGGCCTCGAGCTCCTGGTTGCTGGCGACGAGGCGGTCGTTGGCCTGGTGCAGCTCGGCGGTGCGCTGCTCGACGCGCTGCTCGAGCTCGGTGCTGAGGCGGCGGTAGCGCTCCTCGCTGGCCTGCAGCTCCGCGGCCTGGCGCTTCGTCTCCTCGACCTGGCGTTGCAGTTCGGCGGTGCGCTGCGCGACGAGCAGGCCCAGCCGGGTCTTCTCGCGGCGTTCGAGGTAGGTGGAGAGGTACGCGATGAGGATCACGACGCCGAGCACAACGCACACGTAGATCGCATAGGCCCAGGAGGTACGGAACCACGGCGGGCGGATGGTGAAGGCGAGGCGCGCCTCGTCGCTGAGCGAACTGCCCGTGCGCGCGCGCACGTGGAGCGCATAGGACCCTTCCTTCAACCGGCTGAAGACGGCGGAGCCGACGGTTCCGGTGGAGACCCATTCGCTGGTGGCACCCTCGAGCAGCACCTCGAAGGTGACCGGCTGGCTGAACGGGTTGGCCGGGGCCATGAAGTGGGCGACGAGGGAATTGTCGGCATAGTCCAGGGGCGGCAGGGCGCCGGTGGTGTTGAACATCCGGCGGTTGGTGGCGGACAGGACGACGTCGGTGATCAGCGCATGCGGGGCGGGCGTGGTCACCTGTGGCATCGCGGGGTCGTAGCGGGCGAGGCGGCGGTTCTCGTGGAGCCAGACGACGCCGTCTTCCTCGAAGGTGAAGTAGTAGGGCTGGAGGCCGGGGAGGATGCGGTCGTCGAGCAGCCGCACGCGGCCGCCGGAATCGTCGAGCACGCGGACGACTCCGCCGCTGCCGATCCAGAGCCGGCCGCGGGGGTCGCGGCCGGGGCGACCGTCGATCGTGCCCTGGGCGTAGCGGGCGGCGAAGGTGGTGTCGTGCTCGAACCGGCGGGAGGGCTCGTTGAAGCGCCAGATGGTGTTGCCGACGTTGAAGCGGGCGATCCCGTCGATGACGAAGACCTGGGCCCAGCTGTCGGGGAGTCCTGCGTCGGCGCCGAAGATGGCGACGGTGGGCGGGCCGGCCACGGGTGGGATCAGGCCGACTCGGCCGGCGCCGAGCTCCAGCCAGACCCGGCCGTCGGCATCGGCCATCGCGCCGTAGTTGTCCTGCAGTGCCGGCACGGGAAAGCGTTCGGCCACGCCTGGGGCGCCGGGAGGGAGGGTGATCCAACCGATTTCGCCGCGGGCGCAGTAGAGCCAGCGGCCCTCGCGCGGCGGGACGGGCATGATCCGCGCGTTGACGATGCCGGGGGCGACCATGCGCCAGGACTCGCCTTCGCGGAGGTAGATGCCGTCGACGGTGCCGATCACGAGCCGGCCGGCGGCGAAGGAGAAGGCGAAGACGAAGTTGGGGCCGGGCGTCTCGTCCTTGAAGTGGTCGAGGCGGCCGAACTCGTCGTAGATGCCCCGCTGGATCCAGCCGTCGGCCAGCAACCACAGTTTCCCCTCGTGGCGGAAGGGCATGGCGATGGTCACTCCGGAGGCGATGAGCGGCTCGAGGTGCGAGATCCGGGATGGGAACTCGATGCGGGCGACGCCCTCGTTGAGCAGGGCCCAGAGGATGCCGTCGGGGCCGGTCACGAAACGCTGGGTGCGGGACAGCCGGTGGTCGAGCGTGTGCGTGAGCGCCTGCACGATCCGGCCTTGGCGGTCGAAGAAGACGATGCCGACCTTGTCGACCGCGGCGGCGAAGAAGCCGCCCGGGAGGGCGCAGAGGTCGTTGATCCGGGCGCCACCGGAGATCACGCCCCGGGTCACGAAGGGATGAAGACGGCTGCCGTCGAACACCATGACGCCGAGCGCGTAGGTGCCGACCAGGGCCCGGTTGTCGTCGAACGGCGCGCTGCTGGAGATCGCCAGGCGTGGCGTGCACTCGGCCGGGGGGAAGACCGGGACCATGGTGCCGTTGTCGAGGCGATACAGGATGCCATCGGCGCGGTCGCTGATGAAGACACGGCCGTTGACCTCGAACACGCTCTCGGCGGCGTTGGTCGTGCCGATGGTGCGTGGCGCCGCGCCCGGCGTCCATTCGACGACTCCTCCGCTGAAGCCGTGCCAGAAACAGCTGCCTCCGACCGGAAACGCGGCGCTCGGGACGGTGGACGGTGCGGTGGCCACATCGGGAAGCGCGGCGATCTCGACCAGGCGCCAGAAGGAGTCTTCGCCGAACTCGATGCGGAAGAAATGATGGTTGGCGCCGGCGTATAACCGGCCGTCGGCGCCGACGAGCACACTGCGGATGCCGCTGCCGGCTATATTGGGTGCCAGACTGAACGTGTCCCAGCGCACGCCGTCGCCGAACGCCAACTGGCGTTGGGCGACGGCGAGGATGCGGCCGTCGGGCAGACGGCGGATCTCGGTGGGCGCGGTGCTCAGGCCCATGCCATCGGGGCTGATGACGACGAAGGAAGGGGCGCCCGCTTCCACTTGCCCTTCGGGCGCGGCCGGCATGGTGACGACCTGCGCCAGTCCGGAATGAGCCAGTCCGCAGAGCAGGCAGGTGGCCGCGAGTGCTGCGCTCCGCCAGCCGGCGCTGTGCGCCGGGCGACCGCGCAGCGAATCGAGCAGCGGAGGCATGGGTCCGTGTGTTTATCGGTCTGGACCGACGGAGTCTTGAGGAGACAACCGACCCGGCGGGAGACGGGTGCTTGGGCTGTGACGCAGTCGGGTCGGAAACGGCTCCCTGGGCCTGCCGGGGGCGGCGGGCGGCGAAGGTCGTTCTTCAGCCCTTGGGCTGCAATTTCCGCGCGAGTTCGTCGGCCAAGGCCTTCTCTTCGGGCAGGGCGGATTCCGTGGCGAAACCCGCGAGCAGTCGGCGTGCGGTGTCGGCGTCGCCGGCGGCTTCATGGAGCAGGGCGAGGACGAGGGACAGGTCGACCTCGGGGGCGATGCGCGGGGGGAGGTTGCCGAGAATCTGGACTCCGGCCCGGGCCTGACCCTGGCGCCAGAGCGAGAGGGCCAGGGCTCGGACGGCGAGCAGGTCGGCCGGGCTCTGGTCGAAGGCGGCCTTGGCGGCGACGTGGGCCTCGGAGGTGTTGCTGCCGACCAGAAGGCTGTAGTACGCGAAACGCGCGCGCAGTGCAGCCGGGGCGTCGGACGCGGCGGCCGCGGAGCCGTAGACGCGGGCAAGGTCGGCGGTTCGGCGTTGGCGGAGGTAGGCGGCCGAGACCTCGTCGAGCGCCGCGGTGTCGGCCGGGGCGCGCTGGAGGATGCGGGCGAGCAGATCGATGCGCTCCTCGTCCCAGTTCCAGGAGCCGGCGAGCGCGGCGAGCACCCGCTGCAGGTCGACACGGGTTCCGACGGTGTTGACGGCGAGGCGCCAGGTGTCGCGGGCGGCGGCGGCCTGATCGAGCCGTCGCTGCGTGTAGGCGAGCAGGGCGAGACGGAGGAAGTCGTGCTGTTCCCACGCCGTGGACTTCAGCTCCTTGGCCAGCGGGGCGAACTCGTCTCGCGCGTAGAGCGAGTCGGCCAGTTCCATCGGCAGGGATGGTTCGGCGCGGAAGGAGGGAGGCAGCAGCGCGAGGAAACTCTTCGCCGCCGTCTCGTCGCGGTGGGCCGCCACGGTCTCGGCGATCCGGGTGGTGCGGGCCGCCTCGAGGCGACGGCGCTCGAGGGCGGCGCGGGTGTCGGCCGCGAGGCGTTTCTCCTCGGGCAACAGGCCTTGTTCGGCGACGGAGGCGAGGAGGGGGCCGGCCTCGGCGTCGTCGCCGCAGGCCACGAGCACGGCGGCCTGGATGATGACGCGTTCGGGCTGCCAGAGCTGGACCGGGGCGATGCCGGAAAGGACGGTGCGTGCCTGGGCTGGCTTGCCGGAACGGAGGAGTGCGAGGGCGTGGGTCGTGGCGAAGTAGGGGTTTTTGGGGTCGGCGGCGGCGACTTCGCCGGCGAGTCCGGCGGCGCGACCGGAGTCGGTGCCGAGCAGGAGGCTGGTGTAGGCGTAGTTGTTCTTCGCGTTCGGATCGTCCGGCGAGGCCTCGAGGAGCCGGGCGAAGAGCCGGTTGAGGTTGGCGGTGTTGCCCAGCGCCCGCTCGTGCGCGAAGAGCTGCTGCTGGACCGCGGCGGCCCGCGGGTTCTGCTGGAAGAGCCGCCAGAGGACCTCGATGCGCTGCTCGCCCCAGTTCCAGGCGACGGCGCGCTGGCGCAGGCCCTCGAGCTTGGCGGTGCTGGTTCCGGCACTGGTGAGGGCCAGGCGCCACGTCTCCCCGAAGGCCGGCAGGTTGCCGAGCTGGCGCTGGGCCAACGCGATGAGAACCAGGCGCTCGTAGTCGCTGTCGCCCCAGGTGGCGCGTTTGAGGAAGTCCTCGAGCGCGGACCAATCGGCGAGGCCGACATGGGCGGCGGCGATCGCCCGTTGGACGGGAAGGTGCGCGGCGACGAGCTCGGGCTGGGCGGCGAGCCAGGTCTTCGCCTCGGCGGCGTGGCCGCCGGAGACGAGGAACAGGGCGACGCGGGCGACTTCGGCGGGTTCTTCCCCAGCGAGCTGCTTGAGGGTGCCGAGGTAGGCGGGGAAGGCGGCGGAATCGTAGCGATCGAGGGCCTCGGCAACGACGAGCGCATGAGCGAGCGGCAGGAGCGGGTCCCGCCGGAGCTGCGCGGCAACGTCGAGCGCCTCGCGCCGCTCATCGTGCCGGATGGAGTCGTTGAGCAGGAGGGCGAGGGCGCGGGTGCGCAGGGCCGGAGTCTCGGCCAGCGCGCGGATCTCGGCGCGGATGGAGGCCCGCAGGTCGGCGCCGGCCTCGGCGAGCCGGAGTTGCGCAAGATCGAGGCGGGCCGGGCGGTTGTCGGGCTGGAGCTCGCAGAGGGTGAACAGGTGATACTTGGCCTGGATGGCGTTGCCCAGACGCAGGGACACGGCGGCGGCGAGTTCGTGGAACTCGGGGGAGCGGCGGGCCTCCTCGCCGGCGCCGGAGATGGCCTCGTCGGCGACGGCATAGGCGTGCAGCGCGAGCGCGGAGCGGAGGAGGTGGAGCCGGTTCTCCAGCGAGGGTTCGAGGCCGAGGAGCCGTTTGAGGAAGAAGATGGCGTTGGGGTCGTTGCGCTTCTCGGCGATCTCGACGGCGAGGCGCCAGTTGGCGGTGCTCTGGAGGTTCGTCGCGAGGTTTCTACGGACAAAGACCATCGCCTCGTCGTAGTCGCCCTTGGCGAGGAACTCGCGGGCGCTGCGCTCGAAGGACGCGGCGCGGTACTGCTTGTAGCGCGGCCAGGCGAGGTGTTTGGCGACGAGGTAGCCACCGCCGAGAACGACGGGCAGGGCGATGGCGAGCGAAACGAGAATGGTCTTCTTCGTCGGTTTCATCGGGGCGGCGGATCCGGAATCCGGTGGTTGGGTGAGGTCCGATGAGCCGCGCCGGGGAGGTCGGCGTGGGGTGGTGGCGGCGTGGGGCACGGTCGGCCGGAGCGAGGGGAAGTCAAGGAACCGCCGGCGGGGGTGCCCCGGATACGGGGACTGCGGCGGGCCCGTTGACGCGGGCGGAGGTCGGGCCAACGTCCGGGGAGCCGATGCGAATCATCGTCTGGGGAATCAACTATGCGCCGGAGCCGACCGGCATCGGCCCGTTCAACACGGGGCTGGCCGAGTGGCTCGCCGCGCAGGGGCACGAGGTGGAAATGGTCACCACGTTCCCATACTACCCGGAGTGGCGGAAACGGACGCAAGATCGTGGGCGGCTCTTTCGCACGGAGCGGGCGGGGGGCGTGACGGTGCGGCGCTGCTGGCATTTCGTGCCGGCGCGGGTGACGGCCCTCCGCCGGATCCTGCACGAGGCCAGCTTCCTGCTCACCTCGGGGCTGCGCGTGCTGACGTTGCGGCGGGCGGATGTGGTCGTGGCGGTCTCGCCGCCGCTGGCGCTGGCGGTGCCGGTGTGGCTCGTGACAAGAATCTGGAGGCGCGCCTACGTTTTCCATGTGCAGGATCTGCAGCCCGACGCCGCGGTCGGGCTGGGGATGCTGCGCCCCGGGCGGTTCACGCGGATGCTCTACGCGCTGGAGCGCTTCGCCTACCGGCGGGCGGCGCTGGTGTCTGGAATCTCGGACGGGATGCTGGCGGCTTTCGCGGCGAAAGGAGTGTCCGAGTCGCGCCGGGCCTATTTCCCGAACTGGGTGGCGGATGTGCTGCCCGGGGCGCCGACAGCGGAGGCGCAGGCCGTGGCACGGTCGGCGTTTGGGCGGAGGCACGACATCCCGCCGGGGGCGTTTCTGTTGGTGTACTCCGGCAACGTCGGGATGAAGCAGGGGCTCGCTGTGCTGCTGGATGCGGCTGCGGTCGCCGCGCCCGGTGCCCGCGAGCTGAGCTGGGTCGTGGTCGGCGACGGTGCCGGCAAGGCGGCGCTGGAGCGCGCGCTGGCAGAATGCGGGCCGGCGGAACGCGGGGTGGCGGCGGTGCGACTCCTCCCGTTGCAGCCCGAGGACTTGTTCGCGGAGATGCTCATCGCCGCCGACGTCTGCGTGATCACGCAGCAGAAGGGCAGCGGGCAGTACTTCTTCCCGAGCAAGCTTCTCACCGCGCTGGGCCAGGCAAAACCGGTGCTGGCGGTGGCGGATGGCGGGAGCGAGCTGGCCAAGGCGGTCGTCGCCGGCGGCTTCGGCGTGGTCGCCCCGCCGGATGATCCGGCAGCGGTGGCCCGGGCGGCGGCCGAGATGGCGAGTGCCGGGGCGACGCAACTCTCGCAGTGGGGGATGAACGGGCTTGCGTGGGTTGGCCGCTTCCGGCGGACGGCGGTGCTCGGGGAGTTCGAGCGGTCGCTGCTGCGGTTCGGGGCACGCGCCCGCCGTTGACCGCGCAACGTCCGCCGCTCCCGGAGGCGGAGAGGTCGGCGGAGCGGTGGGTCGGGCCGCTGGGTCTGCCTCAGCGTGGAGACCGAGGCGACGTGGTTACTTACCGAAGACGAACGACACGACGACCTTGGAGCCGGTCGGCTGGCCGTCCTTCATCGCGGGCTTGAATTTCCAGGTCTTGGCGGCCTCGAGCGTCGGGGCCTCCAGCTCGGCGAGGGAGGCATCCTTGGTCTCGATGGCCGTGATGTTCCCCTGGTCGTCGAGGGTGAACTGGACGTTCACGTAGCCGGGGATGCCGCGGAGCGCCTCAGGCACCTCGGGCTGGGCCGTGCGACGGGCGACGGGCAGCCGGTCGACCCGCGCCTTGGTCTCGGTGACGACCATGCCACCATTGAAGCGGAAGGGCTGGATCACCTTCACCGCGACGGGTTGGCCGTCCTTGAGCGCGGGACGGTACTTCCAGCCGAGGACGGCTTGGCGGGCGAGCTCCGCGAGTTCAGGCTGGGTGGATGATTTGATCTCCGGCTGGGTGACGTAGCCGTGGGGGTCGACGACGAAGGCGATCTCGGCCTCGCCGATGGTCGCGGCGAGGGCCGCGGGGATGGTCGGGCTAGGCTGGCGGAGCGGTTTGAGCTCCCGGTCGTCCATGGTGATGGCCTTCGCCTCCACCTCGGTTTTGAGTGGGTCTCCCGTGAATTGGAAGGGAACGTGGATCGTGGCCGGGACGGCCTTGCCGTCGACGATCCGGGGCGTGAACTCCCATCGGCGCACGGCGGCCTCGCAGTAGGAGTTCAGCTCCTCGTGTGTGGAGCTGTCGACGGTCATGCTGGTGATCCTGCCCTCGGTATCGAGTTGCAGCGCGATGACGGCGCCGCCGGTGATGCCGCGGAGGGACTCGGGGAGTTCGGGGGCGACGCGGTGGGAGGCTGTCGGTTGTTGCGAAGTCGGCTTCTCCGCGGCGGTGCTGATCATGCCGTCGCGGAAGCGGATCGGCTGGATGAACTTGGCGGCGACGGGCTGGCCGTTCTCCCGGGCGGGGGCGTAGCGCCACTGGCGGATTGCCTCGAGGCAGGCGCGGCCGAGCTCGGGATGCGAGGTTTCCTTCACCTCGGCGTGGGTGACGTAGCCGTAGGCGTTGATCTCGACGTAGAGGTCGGCGAAGGCGGCGTCGCCAAATCGGGCGGCGTCGATGGCGGGGATCCTGGTGCGGTAGGGAACCGGGGCTTCGGTCGCGGCGACGGCCCAAACGGTGGAGGCGAGCAGAAGCGTGGCGCACAGGATGGTCTGTTTCATGGCGATGGGAGGTGACGGACGAGGTGTACGCTCAACGGCCCGGCTCGTGGTTTCTTGAATCGCCGCGGGACGATAGCAGCTCCGCTACTCGCGGCCACGGGGCGACGCAGCGGTCCCATGGCCGCGGAGAGGTGCGGGTGTGGGGCCTGCGATGCTTCGCATTCGGACCGCGG
>JAEXPG010000197.1 GCA_023447015.1 Verrucomicrobiota bacterium | reverse complement strand
GACTGACGCGGTGCGCTCCGACTGCGACTTCGAGGGCTTCGACGACGCGTTGGCCGGGGGTGTTTCGCGTGGGGAGCAGCCGCTCGGCGAGCGCCTCGGGATCGGCCGGCCACTCGTCTGGCCGGGTCAGGGGGCTGCAGTCGAGCGCCGCCGCCCTCGCACCGAACAGCGCCTGTTTCTCCTCCTCCGGGATTTGCGTGAGCTCGTCGGCCGGTGGCTGGTCGTGTGCGACCAGTGCAGCGGCTTCGGCCGCGGTGAGCTCCGGAAACAAGTGGTTCTCCAGCAGCTTCGCGAGTGCGACCGCGGACGGATTGTGGAGAACCAGGCGCGTGAGGTTGGGCCCGACGCAGATGCTCGAGTCGGCGCACGTGAGATGGACACCCCAGACGCCGGTGTCGTCGCGCTCGAGCGCGATGTGGTGGACTGCGGCGTGGTGCCGCAACCCCATGAGCACAGCGTGACGGGCGGTGTTGAGCCGACGAAACTCTTTCGCGCAGGTGGCGGCGATTTGCTCCGGCGCACCGGTTTCGGGGGCGGCCAGGGGGATGAACCACGAGTCGGCGCCGTCGGCGAAGTCGAGCACGAGGTGTCGCTCGGTTCGCCGCCAATGTCGCGAGTCCTGCCCAAGAAGCTGGAGCAACTCCGGGACGGCGGAACAGGGCAACTGGTGGACCGAGCGCAAGCATCCGGGCATGGCGGAACGCTCGGTGGCGAGCTTGGGGCGGGCAATCCGCAAACAATGTCCCGACGGCAGGGGGGCGGAATTGTGACCGCGGGTGCACAAAATGCTGCCTTCCCCACGTGGGTCGGGTAGGAGCGACATGCATTTCCGGCGATGAACGAATTCTTTGTGGAACAGATGCGACGCGTGTACGAGGAGCACCGGCAGGAGCTCTTCACCTACGCGCTCGCCCTGACCCGCGACCGCGCGGCGGCGGAGGATGCGATCCACAATGCGTTCGCCCGGCTGTTGCGGCGCGGGACGGCGCCGGCGGATCTGCGGCCGTATGTGTTCCGGTGCGTGCGCAACGCCGCGGTCGACGGGCTGCGGCAGGGGCGGCGCCACGAGGACGGGATCTTTGCGCTGGCGTGCGACGCGGAGGGGACGGCGCCGGCCGACTCCGGGATCGCCGAGGAGGTCGACCGGTTGTTGGCGGAGCTCTCGTCGGACGAACGCGAGGCGATCGTGCTGAAGGTCGTCGATGCGCTCACCTTGCAGGAGGTGGCGGACGTGCGGGGCGTGTCGGTGAACACCGCGGCGTCCTGGTACCGGCGCGGCCTCGAGAAGCTGCGCGTGCTTTGGGAGGAGAGAGTCACATGAACGACATCGAACACGAGTTGCAGAATCTGCCGCGGCGACGTCCGTCGGCTTCCCTCGACGTCCGGATGGACGCGCTCTTCGAACGCGCGGGCCGGCGTCGCCATGGATTGCTGACGGCACCGGTGCCGGCGTGGTTGCTGGCGGTGGCGTGCGCGGCATGTGTCGCGCTCGGCGTCGGAGTGCGGGCGCGGTGGGAGCGTCCGGCGCCGCCGGCGCCTGCGCCGGTGATCGTCGTGCTGCCGCCGAGCGAGGAGCTGCGGCAGGTCTTGAGCCGCGAGCGCGCGCCGGCCGCGCTGCCGGCGGTCATCGATTTCACCCGGGCCCCGGTCCGGATCACCACGAAGCCCGTCCCGGCCGACGGGCGCCTTTGAAAGGAAACCTGATGAAACCGATCTCATTCATTGCCTTGTTGGCGCTTGCTTGGTTGCCGCGCGCGGCGGCCGCCGAGGGCACGACCGGCTACTCGTTCAACATGACGGTCGTGCAGGTGCCGGCCGCGCAGATCACCGCCGCGCACGAGCGGGCGGCCGCGCGGCCGACGCGTGTGAGCCGCGACGGGACGGGTATCCGGTTCCTCGAGGCCGGACTGGCGCCGTTGACGGAGGTGAAGGAGCTGACGGATCCGACCGTGGCCGCCGCGGAGAAGCAGGAGGCCTGGTGTGTGATCGGAAGAGAGCTGCAGTACTTCGAACGCCAGGCGGACGGCAGTTTCCGGCTGTGCGTGGGCGACGCCGACGGGCTCGAGGGGGTGTTCTGGCATTTCACCATCCAGACGGCGGACGCCCCAGGATTTGTCGCGGTCGACTCGGACCAGCGTGTACAGGTGCTGGTCGGTCGCGAGCCGGTGGAGGACGCACCGGGGCTCGACGTGGGCCGGCCGGTGTTCAAGCGCCATCAGGTCGTGCTCAAAGGCGAGCGACTCCAACTGGACGAGGATCTGGCGGTGATCGCGCCGGACGAAGGCGAGGCGACGCGCATCGTGTATCTGCTCCGGTTGAAACGCCTTTCCCCGGACGAGTTCGCGCGGATCACCCGCGAAGCCGCCCGATAGAAAGGCACGAGCGTCACGCGGTAAGCTCGATCCGGTTGCCGTCGGGGTCGAGCAGGACGCTCTCGTAGTAGCCGTCGCCGGTGCGGCGGGGTTCGCCGATCACGCGGATGCCGGCGGAGCGGAGGCGCTCGGTGGTGGTGCGCACGGCTTCTTCGCTGCCGAGGGTGAGGGCGAGGTGGGCGAGCCCGGTGCGGTCGGGGGCCGCGGCGGTGGGCGGCGTCTCGAGCCCGGGCTGTTCCATGAGCTCGAGCCGACCGCCGGCGGGGAAGGTGAGGAAGTACGAGCGGAATGGGCGGGAGGCGCTCGTGTAGAGCGGTCCGGCGACGCAGCCGAGGTGGCCGACGTAGAAGTCGCGCAGCGTTTCCAGACGGGGCGTCCAGAGCGCGAGGTGTTCGAGGCGCATGTCCGGAGGCTTGGTCGCGGCGATCCGGCGCGCAAGCCGTCCGCTGGGGCGACGTGGCGGGAACGGCGCCCGTTGGCACGGGCACGGGGCCGCTCATCAGCGGTTTCCTCCATCAATGGTGCGGGGAGTGACAAGGGGCTTGCGCTCCGGATCCTGCCGCCTCGGCGCGAGTCCTGCTGCCGGAGCCCGGCACCGTGCCCCCACCATGTTGCTGAACACCAGGAGTGATTTCTCACCGCCACGGCCGGGACCCGGCCCGGTGACGGAGGTGCGTCCTGCGCACACGGCCGGGGGTGGGCAGGCGCTCGACGCGCTCGATCGGGAGCTCTGGCGCTATGCCGGGCAGTACGTCTTGGGTGATCGCTGGTACGTGCCCGGGCGGTTCGACATCCGCGAGTGCCGGTGGAACCGGCTTGAGCGGCCGTGTTCCTCGGCACGGGGCGTCGCGGTGGCCGTGGCCGGTGCGGAGGGCGAGCCGGTGGTGCGGTTCGTGGAGTTGCGCGAGAACGGCGAGGATCGGCTCGCGCGGGAAGAACCGCGCCGCCGCGACGAACTTCGGCTGGAGCTCCGGCAGGGGTTCGATGAGGGGTCGCAGTTGCATGGTTGGCGGACCGGACGCCCTGCGCGTCTTCCTGCGGCGGTGATCGGCGGTGCGGCCTGCCGTGGCTTCGTGGTTCCGCCGGCGGCAGGTGGCGGCGGATGCGAGCATGTGGTCTGGATCGACGAGCAGCAGGCCCGGGTGCGGCGGCTCGAATGCCGGATCTGTGGCGTGCCGTGGCGCGGCGGGGCGTTCTGGCGCGTGGATCGCGAGATCGTCCGCGACTATGCCCCCGATGCGATCGGCCGCTGGTTGTCCGTGGAGCAGCGCGAGCGGACGACGTGGCGACTGGGGGGCGATGGGAACGTTCTGATCGGCCGCATCGAGCGGACCTCGCTTCATGCCGACCACTGGGAGTACCGCGGGCTGCTGCGCCGGAATCGGAGCGGCGAGGTTGGCGGGCGAGCCGACGGAGGACGGAACAGCGCGGGCATGGGGTATGTGCGCCCGGCGGATTCCCGCCTGGGCCTGCGGCACAGTTCAGGGCTGATCGGCTGAGAACGCTGCCGGCGGCCGGTGCGACGGAGGGCGAATGCATCGCCGCGGCTTCAGTGTCGCCCCCGACAGGCCGGATCGATCAACTCGGCCCCGCATGAGCCCCATCGCCTCCCCTGATCTGGCACAGCAGCTGGTCGACGAAGTCGCGAAGCTGGTCCCCGAGTACCTCAACGATCCGATCGACCGCGAGATGTCCGGCAACGGCAACGCCGCGGTGAGCGTGATCGCCCCCGACGGCCGTTTTGTCGGGCGCATCTTCGGCACCGATCCGGGGAAGGGCCGCTGGGTCTTCGGGATTGCCAGCCGCAAGGTCAACCAGGTGCGCACCACCGGCTATGCCACGGGCCGCTTCGCGGAGCTGGTCTACGCCAAGAAGCTCGACGACGGTCCGTTCGGGATCATGCGGCCGGACTTCATCGGCTGGGAAGGCGGCGTGGCCATCTACGGACCGGACGGGAAGCTCTACTCGGCGGCGTTCTCCGGCTTTCGCGGGGAGAAGGACCTGGAGATCGTGGTCCGCGCGGCGGCGAAGGTGTCCGGCCTGCGGGTGAAACAGGACTGAGACCCTGCATGTGCTGCAGACGAGGGCCGGGTGCCGAGGGACGAGCGCCAGACTGCCGGCGGCCTGAGCCGTGGCGGCTGTTTGCCCGGTCCTCCTCCCGGTCCACGGCGTCTTGTCGCCTTCCGGCGCGGATTTGGGCCCTGGCGCTGGAGGGTGAAGTTGGTATTGCCAAGCCAGCGACCGCTTAGCACGGTCGCCGGGTTCGATTGGGATTCGGTGGCGTCAGCCCCCCAGCGCGGCCTCCCGAAAACACAAACGACAATGAAAACTCAGCAGGGAAGAGCGGGGCGGCTGATTGCCGCACTCTCGCTCGGATTGTTAGCCGTCGCGGCTGGTGCACAGACGTGGACGTTTGATGGAAGTCAGCAGGGCTGGATCGCCCGAGATCTCGCGAACTATTCGGAGGTGGGCGATGCCTCCGAACTGAACTGGGTGAGCGAGGGAAGCGGAGGTTATGTCACGAAGTTTGATCCTTCGATGAACACCTTCTTCTTCTCGGCGCCGATCACGGCGGGGACCAACTACTCGTCCTATGTCGGCGGGCAGCTGACCTTCACGCTCCGGTCGGACTTCAGCGACTGGACGGCGGACAACGTGGTGATCCTTCGCGGCATCAGCGAAGGAAACCTCACGACGATCGTCGCCCCGATCGCGGTGCCCGGAACGGACTGGACCAACTATTCCATCGGGCTGACCGGCTCGAACTTCCGCGTGGGCAACCAGAGCGGCGCCGCGGTGACCGACACGCAGTTCTCCTCGATCATGGGCAACCTCTCGACGTTCATGATCTCCGGCGAGTACGGCAACGGCGTGAAGGAGACGACCGGTCTCGACAACGTGTCCTTCGGCGTGATTCCGGAGCCCTCGACGACCGCGGCCATCATCGGCGCCGCGGCGTTGCTGGTGGCGGGGATTGTCCGCCGCCGCAGCAGGCGCTGAACCACCTCCTGTACGAAACCTCTCCAAGGCGACGCTGCGAGGCGTCGCCTTTTTCGTGGGTGTGAGTGAATCGGAACTCTAGCTGGGGGCGGTGACCCCGGCGGAGGAAGCCGGCCTCAGCGCGGCCGGCTCCAACAATCCGGACTCGCCCGACCTCAGGCGGGTGCCGTGTAGGCGTCCATGCCGGCGCAGGTGCAGATCAGATTGCGGTCGCCGTAGGTGTTGTCGATGCGGCTGACGGACGGCCAGAACTTGGAGACGCGCGTCGCCGGGCTGGGGAAGGCGGCGAGCTCGCGCGAGTAGGGGCGGTCCCACTTGTCGGCGCAGACGACCTGTGCGGTGTGCGGCGCGTGCTTGAGGACGTTGTTGGTGCGGTCGGCCTGGCCGCGCTCGACGGCGAGCATCTCCTCGTGGATCGAGAGCAGGGCGTCGCAGAACCGGTCGAGCTCGGCCTTCGACTCGCTCTCGGTCGGCTCGACCATGAGCGTGCCGGCGACCGGCCACGACATCGTGGGCGAGTGGTAGCCGTAGTCCATGAGGCGCTTGGCGACGTCCTCGACCTCGA
>JAEXPG010000177.1 GCA_023447015.1 Verrucomicrobiota bacterium | reverse complement strand
TCCGAGGGTTCCATCCACCGTGCCGTCGGCCGCCAGCCGGCCGATCGGCCCGGTCGTCACTCCGTTCCACTGCGAGAAATAGCCCGCGACCGCGAGATGCCCGTCGGCCAACGGCACCAGGCTCTGGATCGTCCCGTTCGCCCCGGTGCCGACGGCAAAGCCGGCGTCACGGCGGCCGTCGGCGCGCAGGACGGTGAAGCCGGGGCACGGGTCGCCGTTGTAGCTCGTGAAGGTGCCCGCGGCGGCGATGCGACCGTCGGCCAACACCGCGAGCCGGCTCGGCGGCCAGGAGAAGCCGGTGCCGACATTGAACGTGGCGTCGCGGGATCCGTCGCTGTTGAGCCGGACGAAATGCCCGAGAGCGTAGCTCACCGCGCCGACCACGAGCTTGCCGTCCGGCTGCAGCGCCATCGACTGCGTTGCGCCCGGCCCGAGGTCTGTCGCGTTGAAGCTCTCGTCGACCGAGCCATCTGTATTCAACCGGGCGAGCGAACTCCGGGCGACGCCGTTCACCGACGTGAAAAGCCCACCGGCCATCCACTTTCCATCCGCCACCGGCAGCACGGTGTTGAGGTTCCCCTCAGAACGGTACGCCCCGGTCGCCACCGCCGAGAGCGCCCCACCGGTCCCGAAACGGGCCAGGCCGCTTGCGGGCGTGCCGATCCACATGAACGCACCGCCAAGAAGCAGTTCGCCGTTCCCGATCGGAGCCACCGCCACGCCGGCACTCGACGGAAGGGCCGCGAACGAGGTATCGAGCGCACCGGCCGAGGTGAGCACGGCGAAGTTGTAGTGTTCCGCGCCGCCAAACGTGCCGAAACGGCCCGCGGCCGCGATCCGTCCGCCGCCGAAGACCGCCACCGAATAGACGTCGGAGTCGAAACCCGTCCCTGTGGCGAACGTCGAGTCCACCGAACCGTTCGCATTCAGCCGGGCGATCCGACTTGCGGCTGCGCCGCCGACGCTCGTGAAGGCGCCGCCGACCACGATGCGACCGTCGGACTGGGTGGCGACCGACCACACCTCACCGTCAAAGCCGGCGCCGGGTGCGAACGTCGTGTCGCCTGTGCCATCGCTGTTCAGGCGTGCGATCCGGTTGCCCACGCCGACACCGCCGGCGCTGAATCCGCCGCCGACCAGAAGCTTCCCGTCGCTTTGCCGAGCGAGCGTCTCGACGTCCGCGCCGGCCGGCACAGCGGAGGTGAAGGTCGAGTCGAGCGAACCATCAGTGTTGAGGCGCACCACCGCGCCACACGCTTGGCCGTTGTACGTCGAGAACGGCCCGCCCACCAGAACCTTCCCGTCCGGGAGGAGCAGCAACGCGTAGGCGGGGGCATTCGGACCGGTGCCCGCGCCAAACGTCGGGTCGACCGTCCCGTCCGCCAACAGGCGCGCCAGACCGCCGCTGGCCGTGCCGTTGATCTCGGTGAAGCCGCCAGCCACAAGCACCCGGCCGTCGCCGAGCACGGCCAAAGCCGAAACGTATCCGTTGATTCTGGGCGCAAAGGCCGGGTCGACCGTCAGGTCGGCGCTGCAGCGCACGAGACTCCAGCGGCGCACTCCGCCGATGGTCGTGAACGAGCCGCCAGCGAAGACCTTGCCGTCGGCCGCCACCCCGAGCGCGTACACCCAGCCGCCGTCGCTCTCGAACAGCGGCGCGAACGACGGGTCGATCCGATAGACGTCGGCTGTCACGGCCGGCTGCACGAAGAGCTGCACGCCCTGCGAGACGACGCGGTCGATGCCATCGGTGACGACCACGTCGTAGAAGCCGGCGTCGCCGGTGTCCGCCTGCGGCACGGTGAAGGTGCGGGCGTTGGCGCCGGCGATCGCCATCCCGGAGCGCCGCCACTGGTGGCCAAGCGTGCCGGTGCCGGCGGCCGCGACGGTGAACGTCGCGGGCGATCCCGCGGTGGCGACCACATTGCCCGGTTGTTGGGTGATCGAGATCGCGGCGTGCAGGCCGGCGGAAACCAGGGCCAGCGCGACGAGCGCGAGGCGGCGGTGGGTTCGTCGTAGTTGATGCATGGGATTGCGGGCAACCGCGCCCGCACGACAGCCTTCCTGTCGTCCAGTCACGTTCGCCGGCCGCCGATCGATGCTTGGCCCGCAAGGCCCTTCAAATCGCTCGTCGCGCGAAACGCGTAAAAATCCGGAGCGGGGGCTTCGGCCCGTGTCTCCTCCTGCCGACGCAAGCCCGGATCTCGTCCAACTTTTGCTGGCCAATCCGGCGCCTTCCTGCACGTTCGCCGCCCATGCGTATCCTGATCACTGGCGGCGCGGGCTTCCTCGGTTCGCATCTCTGCGACCGCCTCATCCACGACGGCCACGAAGTCATCTGCCTCGACAATCTCTTCACCGGGCGGAAGGAGAACATCGCCCACCTCCTGCAGCACCCCCGCTTCGAGTTCGCCCGGCACGACGTGGTCGACCCGTTCAAGTTCGAGGTCGACCAGATCTACAACCTCGCCTGCCCCGCCTCGCCGCCGCACTACCAGTACAACCCGATCAAGACGACCAAGACCTCCGTCATGGGCGCGATCAACTGCCTCGGCTTGGCCAAACGCGTGAAGGCACGCGTCTTCCAGGCGTCGACCTCCGAGGTGTACGGCGATCCCGAGATGCACCCGCAGCGCGAGGAGTACTGGGGCCACGTCAACCCCATCGGCCGCC
>JAEXPG010000583.1 GCA_023447015.1 Verrucomicrobiota bacterium | reverse complement strand
ATGCGCTCGGTGACGGTCTTCTTGTTGCGGAAGGTGAGATAGCGGGAGGGCTGCTTGCCCTCTTTACGGGCTTCGGTGCACTCCAAAGTGACGAGTTCTTGCGGCATGGGTGGATTGGTTGAAGGGGCGGAAGGAACCACCACGCGCCGACCTCCGGCAAGATAATTCTGCCACCCCGGAGAAACGGTCCGACCGGGGCCGCGGCTGGCGGACGGGCCGGTGAGCCCGCCCAAAGGGCTCGACCGAGCAGATCCGGCGGGGAAACCGAGCTGCCCCGCTGGCAGTCCTCGAGGCGGAGGCTCCGTGATGATCGCCGGGAACTCAGCCCGTCTGCGGGTCGCGCGGGCCGACCTTGCGCTCGATCAGGGGCAGCATCACCCCCCGGCGGAAGAGCGTCACCTGCCCGGTGCTGGAGGAAACCACGATCGACACGCAGTCCGTCGCCACCGAGATCGCCGCCGCGGCGGCATGCCGGGAGCCGAGGCCGCTCGGCAGCGGATGATCCGTGTCGGCCGCCTGCAACAGGGTCCCGGCCGCGCGCAGCACGCCGTCGCCACGGATGATGAAGGCACCGTCGAGCGAGGAGAACTCCTTGATGGTCTCGTCCTTGAACGGACTGAGGACGTTCTTGTCCTCGTCCTTGTAACCAAAGAATGGGTTCATCACGAGCGGCTTGGTCATGCGCTCGACCTTCGCCGTGTCGCCGACGACGAACAGGCAGCCCACCGGCCGCCCCTCGCGCCCCTCGACCGAAAGCTCCGTGGCCACCGCGATGACCCGCTCAAGCACCTCGGGGTTCACATCCGGCGGCAGCAGGTCGGACTGGCCGGACAGCAGCGACTGGAATTCCCGCTCCACGTCGACGACGGCGATCGTGTCGAACTGGTTGCTGTCGGCGATGCCGCTCACGCAGCAGAGGCGGTCGTTGAACTTGAACCAGCCGCGGGACAGGCCGACCAGCATGGCGCTGCGCAGCTGCGCGAAACGACCGGTCGAGTAGGCCTTCACCTGGATGATGTGGGCGAACTTCTCCTGCAGGAGGTTGGCCTCCACGGCGTCGCTCGTGACGAGCGTGGTCGGGATGGCGGGGAACGGCTTCGAAAGCGCCGCAGTGCTGGTGCAGGTGTCGCCGAAGACCACCACCCCCTGGCAGTCGGTGCCGCGGGCGATGCGCTCGGCATGGCGCAGCACCGTGCGGTTGACGCGGCTGTGCTGCACCTGCACAGGCTTGCCCGCGATGCCGCCGAAACCGACGCTGAGCTGGTGGAAGACATCGTCGGCTGACGGCGAAAAAACCAGCCGCTCAACAAACTCACGATCCTTCACCAGCCGGGCGATCGTCGCGAGCACCTGCAGGTAGTCGCGGGCGCGCTCGTCCGCCAGGAGCAGGATGATGAGCTTGATGTTCTCGTCCTCGTTGAGCCCGTCGTAGCGGATCCCAGTGGCGCTACGCCCGACGGCGAGGAGATAGCGGCGCTTCATGCGGGTGCGCACGTGCGGGAGGGCGACGCCGAACCCGAGGTAGGTCGTCATCGTGTTCTCGCGCTGCAGCAGGCTCTTGAGCAGCGCCTCGCGGTTGAGCTCCCGGAAGGGCTTCGCGGTGGCGTCGAGCATCTCCCTCAACGCGCCGGTCAGATCGGTGCTCTGAAGCTCGACGACGCGTTTGCGGGTGATGAACCGGTCGAGTCGCATATGCGCCTGGGGTCGCCGTGGTCAGCTCGTGCTCACCGCTCCCAATCCAGCGCACCCTTGCGCCACTCGTAGAGGAAACCGAAGACCAGCAGGCCGATGAAGAACAGGGCGGGCAGCAGCACCGGCAGACCCCACGCGAGAAACTCGCGGTGGATGAACGTCCACGGCAGGAGGAAAACGACCTCGATGTCGAAGAGGATGAAGAGCAGCGCGGTGAGGAAGAACTTCACCGAGAACCGTGGGTGGATCTTGCCCCGCACCGCGACGCCGCACTCGTAGGCGCTGTCCTTGATCCGGTTGCGGCGCAGCTTGTGGCCGAAGAGATGGCTGGCGGCGATGATCCCGACACCCATCACGGCGGCGAGGACGATTTGCAGAAGGACCGGGAGGTAAGCGGGGAGCGCTGACATCGCCGGCTACTCTCGCTCCGGGAGAGGCAAACTCAAGGGCAATGTGCCGGCGAAAAACGAAAGGCCCCGCGCGCCCGCGAACGGCCCGTCCCGCGGTCGGGCGGGCCGGCTACGGCTGCCGCCATTGCACGGCCTTCGCCTGCGCCGTGCCGATGCCAAGGCGCTCGCAATACTCGAGCAGCCGGCGGTCGTCGTCGAGCAGCGGGCGGAAGTGGTCGTGCCGCCGCGCGACATTGATCCGCTCGAGCATCAGCGCATCGAGGAGCACCGGATCGGCGCTGAGCCAGAGCTTCGGTTCGGACACGGTGTAGAGCGAATGGAAGAGCGGCCCGCCGATGTACTGGTAGCACTCGAGGCTCACGAGCGTGAAGCGCCACGTCTCGCGCAGCTCGGGGATCGCGGCCATCTCGGCCACGGCGGCGGGGGCGTTGGCGGGGCTGCGGAAGAAACGCTGGGTGTTGCTCGCGTTCCAGAGCGTGGCGTTGACCAGCGCACCGTTGATGCCGAGCACGGGATGATCGCTGTAGACGGGAAGGTTGATCCAGAAGTCGGCCTCGAGGAACAGCGGAGTCGCGAGGAAGCTCTTGCGCTCCGCGGCGACCGAGCCGCCATCCTCGTCCGCCGGTGTCGCCTTCTGCTCGAGCACACCGGGCGCGAAGCGCGCCGGCAGCGGGCTGTCGTAGAACCATTGGGCGTCGTAGAACCGGCCGGACTCGAGGACGAAGACCGGGTGCTCGGCATAGCTGTTGCCGCCCTTGCTCAGGGCCGGAAGAAACCCGGTCTGGCGCAGCCGGGTCTGGTTGAGGCCGACGAGGAAGATCTTCTTCGACTCGAAGCCGCGCCGCACCAGCGCATTGATCACCGCCCGCACCAGCGCCGGCGGCGTGCTCAGGCCGGGGCCGGAGTCGGTGTAGATCTTCAGGCCGACGCTCCCGCGCGCGCCCGGACGCAGGGATTTCTCCCCGTTGGCCGACTCGAAATCCGCGAACAGCCGCTCGACCGCGGCGCCGTAGGACCCGTCCGAAAAGTCCGGCAGCGTCGCCTCCCGGACCACCGGCGCCGGCGGCACCGGCAACGGCGCCGCCTCGGTCCCGGCCGCAGGCGCGGCCGATGCGGCCCCCGCCGCGACGAGGCACGGCAGGAGCGACCAGAGCAGACAGGACAACCGGAATCGTTTCATGGAGGGAAAGGCGGGATTCTTGACAGCGGAATTTCCGGGTTGGAAGGTTAAACCCGCCGAGACAGAGACACGGACGACGGCCCGCCGTGCCCATCGGTTTCAACCGCCACTCCATGCCGATGATCAAACCCGCCAGCATCCGCGACCTCAAGCAGCGGGTGAACATCGTCGACGTCGTCGCCGGCGTGGTGACGTTGCGCAAGGCCGGCGCGAGCTTCAAGGGCCTCTGCCCCTTCCACAACGAGAAGACCCCGTCGTTCCACGTCTCGCCCGACCGCGGGCTGTACAAGTGCTTCGGCTGTGGCAAGGGCGGCGACTCCATCTCGTTCGTGATGGAGACCGAGCACCTCGCCTTCACCGAGGCCGCGGAAACCCTCGCCCGCCGCTTCAACATCCCGCTCGAGTACGAGGAGGGCGGCCCGCCCCGCGAGGAACGCTCGCTGCGCCAGGAGCTCTACGACCTGCACGAGCGCGCCGCCGAGCATTTCCACGCCGCCTTCACCGGCGCCGCCGCCATCGGCGGGTTCATGCGCGGCTATTGGACGGAGAAACGCCGGTTCCCGCTCGAGCTCGCCGACGAGTTCAAGATCGGCGCGGCCGACGAGGCCGGCGGCGGGCTCGCCCAGATGCTGGCGAAGCTCCGGTACTCCGAGGAGGCCTTCCGCCAATGCGGGTTGTTCTTCGTGCGCGAAGGCGCCCCCTTCTCGGTCGGCGCCCTCAAGCACCGTTTCCGCGGCCGCCTGATGATCCCCATCCGCGACATCCAGGGCCGGGTGGTCGCGTTCACCGCGCGCCAGACCGACATCACCCCCGCCGACGATCCGGCCCGCGAGGCCAAGTACGTCAACTCGCCCGAGACCCCGATCTTCACCAAGGGCGAACTGCTCTTCAACCTCGACCGCGCCCGCACCCACAGCGGCCACGCGCCCTTCGTCATGGTCGAGGGCCAGCTCGACGCCATGCGCTGCTGGCACGCCGGCCTGAAGACCGTCGTCGCCCCGCA
>JAEXPG010000554.1 GCA_023447015.1 Verrucomicrobiota bacterium | reverse complement strand
GCCTTCTGGGTCGACTGGTTGGCGATGATGCCGACCACGATGCCCTGGACGCGGGCGAAGCCGACGATGATGTTCCGGGCGAAGTCGCGCTGGACCTCGCAGAACTCGCCGCCGTCGACGATGCGCTCGATGACCTTGGCGGTGTCGAGCGGCTGCTTGGGATCCTCGGGGACGAGCTTGTTGATCTCGGCGTCCTCGGACATGTCGATGGAGGCCGGCAGCTTGTGCGGCGGATCCATCATGTTGTTCGAGGGTAGGTAGGAGAGGACCTTCTTGACGATCTGGAGGGCGTGCTTGTCGTCCTCGGCCACGAAATGGATGTTGCCGGAGACCGTGGCGTGGGCCTCGGCGGTGGCGAACTGGTCGAGGGTGGAGGTCTGGCCAGTGGCCGCCTTGATGACCTCGGGGCCGCAGATGAACATCTGGGCGTTCTTCTTGGTCATGATCAAGAAGTCGGTCAGGGCGGGGGAGTAGGCCGCGCCGCCGGCGCAGGGGCCGGCGATGATCGAGAACTGCGGCACGAGGCCGGAGAGCACGACGTTGCGGAAGAACACCTGGGCGTAACCGGAGAGGGCGAGCACGCCCTCCTGGATGCGGGCGCCGCCGGAGTCGTTGATGCCGATCAGCGGGATGCCGGCCTTGGCGGCGTAATCCTGCAGGTCGACGATCTTCTTGGCGTGCTTGCTGCCGAGCGAGCCGCCGGAGACGAGGAAGTCTTGGCTGAAGGCGGCGACCGGGCGGCCGTCGACGTAGCCGACGCCGGAGATGACGCCGTCGGCGGGCAGGACCTTGCCCTTCATGCCGAAGTGCTCGCCGGCATGTTCGATGTGCATCCCGGACTCCTGGAAGGTGCCGGGCTGGAACAGTTCGAGCAGGCGCTGGCGGGCGGTGAGCAGGCCCTTGGCGTTGCGCTCCTTGATCTTGTCCTCGGCGCCGCTGGTCAGGACGACCTTCCGGCGTTTCTCGAGGGTTTCGAGCATTTTGGCTGAGATCGGCATGGAGGGAATAGCTGCAGACTGATGGAAACGGGAGTGGGGGAACGGCTCAGTGCTTGGCGTCGGGGGCGTCGCAGCAGAACTCGGTCAGCACGCCGTGGGTGGCCTTCGGGTGGAGGAAGGCGACGAGCTTGCTGTGGGCGCCGGTGAAGGGCACCTCGTGGATGAGCTGCACGCCGGCACCCTTGGCCTGCGCGAGCTGGCCGGTGATGTCGGTGGTGCCGAAGGCGACGTGGTGGATGCCGCCGTTCGGGTTCTTCTCGAGGAACTTCGCGATCGGGCTGTCGGGCGAGGTCGGCTCGAGCAGTTCGATATTGGTTTCGCCGGCCTGGAAAAAGGCCGTCTTGACCTTCTGCGAGGCCACTTCCTCACGGCCGGTGCACTTCAGACCGAGCGCGGTCTCATAATACTTCGCCGTCTCGTCGATGGACTTCACGGCGATACCCAGGTGATCGATCTTGGTAATCATGGAAACTTATCTTGCCAAAAGATTTGATTAGGGGGTGTTATTTTGGGCGTGAACGTCAACACTCATATCGCCGCGTCGAGTCCAGCGTATGGCCCGATGAAAGTCGAAGAGTGCTGCCGCGTTTGCCGGCCAAAGTCGCCCGCAGTGTGGCGACTGCTTGCCGTTGGGCAATCCCGCATCATAACTCCCGTCCCTTTTTCCTCATGAGCGCAAAGTTGGATTCACCCACCATCCCGCCTTCCGGCGGCAATGCGATCCCCGATGCCGAGACGCTTCGCCGCGTCTGGCGCGAGACCGTCGACAAGGAACTGCTCGGCGTGCCGTTCGAGAAGAAACTCGTGACGCGCACCGCCGAGGGCATCGACCTGCAGCCGCTGTACCATCGCGGCATGGTCGAGACCGTGCCGCACCGCGACACGTTGCCCGGCCAGGCTCCCTTCCTCCGCGGCCTGCATGCTCGCGGCGCGAAGGGCGAGATCGCCTGGCGCATCGCCCAAGCGATCCCGGCCGCCACTGCCGCCGACTTCAACAAGGCTCTTCTCGCCGCCCTCGAGCGCGGTCAGAACGCCGTCCTTCTCCCGGCGGCCTTCGCCGCCGATGCCGCCGCCCTCACCGCGGCGCTCAAGGACATCCACTTCGCCGGTGCGCCGGTCCTCGCCCCTGTCGGCGCCTCCGCCGCCGCGATCGAGCAGACCTTCGGCGCCGCGCTGAAGTCCCGCGGTGAACAGTGGTCCGCCCTCCAGGGCGCCGTCACCGCCGACCCGCTCTCCGCGCTCGCCTCCACGGGCAAGCTGGCCGCGACGCTCGAAGCCGCTACGGCCGAGCTCGCCGCCTGGACGGCCTTCGCCGCCCAGAACGCCCCGGCCGTGAAGACCATCGGCGTCGACGCCGGCTTCGTGGTCGAGGGTGGTGGCAACTCCGCCCAGGAGCTCGCCGTCGCGATCGCGATGGCCGTCGAGTACCTCCGCCGCCTCGAAGCCGCGAAGGTCGACGCCAAGACCGCCGCGCCGCGCTTCGCCTTCAGCTTCGCGATCGGCTCGCAGTTCTTCCCCGAGCTCGCGAAGTTCCGCGCGTTCCGCCTCCTCTGGGCCCGCGTGGTCTCCGCCTACGGCGACGCCTCGCTCGCCTCGGGCGCCACGGTCCACGCGCGCACCGCGCTCTTCAACAAGACCGTCCTCGACCCGTACGTGAACATGCTCCGCACCACC
>JAEXPG010000475.1 GCA_023447015.1 Verrucomicrobiota bacterium | reverse complement strand
CCGTAAAACCCCCCGGGGGGCCGGCGCGCGCCCCCCGAGGCCTCAAAGGGCACCGGCCGCCGAGACACCGACCGGTGTGCGGAGTGCACGGCACACCACCCGCCAGGACCAACTCACACGGCGGCCTGCGTCGATCGCCGCGCGGCCACTCCAGCCGCTCAGCTTGCGCCGAGCAGCCGCTCGAACTTCACGGCGTCGTCGGGGGTGTCGACGCCCACGCTGGGATCCTCGGTGAGGCCCACCGCGATCGCCGCGCCATTCTCCAGCGCGCGCAGCTGCTCGAGCTTCTCGATCTGCTCCAGCCGCCCGGGCGGCAGCTTGGTGAAGCGATCGAGGAACGCCGCGTGGTAGGCGTAGAGCCCGAGGTGCTTGTAGCAGGCGTTGGCCGCGAGCCAGCCCTCATCGACCGCGCCGGCCCGGTCCCGGGCGTAGGGCATCGGGGAACGGGAGAAATAGAGGGCCCGCCCCTGCTGGCTGAGCACGACCTTCACCTGGTTCGGGTTGGTGAAATCCTCCGCGCGGCGGAACCGAGTGGCCAACGTCGCCAGCGGTGCGTCTCCACGGATCAACTCCGCAAGCGACTGCAGCTGCGCCCGGCTCACCAGCGGCTCGTCGGCCTGCACGTTGAGCACGTACTTCGCCCCCACGGTCCGGTTGGCCTCGGCGAGGCGGTCGGTGCCGCTCTGGTGCTGCACGGAGGTGGCGATCGTCCGGAACCCGTGCGGCTCGAGCGCCGCGGCCAGCAGCGGGTCGTCGACCGCGAAGAACAGCGGCAGCTCGGGCATCTGCGCGGTGATCCGTTCGGCCACCCAGCGGAGCAGCGGCTTGCCCCGGATCGGGTGCAGCAGCTTGCGCGGAAAGCGCGTCGATTCCAGACGACAGGGGACGATGATCGCGAGCTCGGGCATGGGTCGGAGAATTTTTTGACGTTGCCAGTACCGGGCGAGTCATAGGGAATCCCGCTCCGACGCGCCAATCGCAAAGCCACGCACCATGGAAAACAACGCCTCCCCCGCTGCCACCCAGCACACCAAAGTGCTGACCGTGCAGAACAAGATGGGCATCCATGCCCGTCCGGCGGCGATGATCGTGCGCATCACCAACAAGTTCAAAGCCGACGTCCTCGTCGAGCGCGACGAGGAGCAGGTGAATGGCAAGAGCATCATGGGCCTCATGATGCTCGCCGCCGGCAAGGGCTCGTCGCTGAAGTTCATCGTCACCGGCGGCGACGGCCCGGCGATGATCGCCGAACTCGAGGCACTGTTCGCCCGCAAGTTCGACGAGGTCTGAGCCCCGCCCCGCCCAACTAATGAGCCGGGCGCAGCGCCGGCGCGGCGCAGCCACGCCAAGCCGCGTCCGCTCCGGCTCCCAGAGAGCGTCACCCCGACGACCCCGCCTACTCGAAGCGCAGCGCCTCGATCGGATCCAGGCGCGCGGCCTTCCAGGCGGGATAGAAGCCGAAACCGATCCCGATCGCCGAGCAGAAGAGGAAGCCGATGATCGTCCACGCCAGCGGGAACACCGCGGAGGCGTTCATCGACTTCGCGGCGAGGTTGCCGCCCCCCACCCCGAGCGCGATGCCGATCAGGCCGCCGCACTGCGCGATGACCATCGCCTCGATGAGGAACTGCTTGAGGATCGCCCGCCGCTGCGCGCCGAGCGACTTGCGGATGCCGATCTCCTTCGTGCGCTCCGTCACGCTCACGAGCATGATGTTCATGATGCCCACCCCGGCGGCCACCAGGGCGATCAGGCTGATCACGAACGCACCGGCGCCGACGACCTTCGCGATCTTGTCGAAGGCCTGCACGAGGGTGTCGTTGGAAAAGATCTCGAAGTCGTTCGCGTCCTCCGGCTGAAGACCGCGCACCACGCGCATCGCGCCGAAGGCGCGGTCCATCGTCTCACCCATCTCCGCCTGGGTGCGGGCCTGGACGTTGATTCCGATCGAACGGTTCTCGCGTCCGTAGACCTGCAGATAGCGGGTGATCGGGATGAGGACCAGGTTGTCCTGGCTCTGGCCGAACAGCTCCCCCTTGCGCTCGAGCACACCGACCCCGCGATAGCCCTGCCCATCGACGCGGATCACCGCCCCGATCGGATCGCCGCCGGGGATCACCCGGTCCCGGGTGTCGGCGCCGATCACGCACACGGCACGGCCGAACTCGACATCCTGCGGGGTGATGTTGCGGCCCAGCGCGACGTTGTAGGCGCGCCCGGCGATGAACGCCTCGTCGGAACCGACCAGCCGGTTGTTCGGGTTGGTCTTCTTGTCCTCGTAGAACACCTGGCGGCCCCAGACCGCCACCTGCAGGCTGATCGTCGCGCCGGTGTCCGCGAGCAACTCCTTCGCGCGCTGCGCCTGGCCGATGTTGATGTCGCGCCGGTTGGCGAAGGGATTGACCGGCCCGTGGCTGTGGATCGCCGGGTACTTGCTGATCTGGAAGCTGGTCGAGCCGAGCACATTGAGCTGCTCCTCGATCGAGGCCTGCAGCGCCGTGATCACCGTCATCGCGCCGATCACCGAGAACACGCCGATGGCGATGCCGCGCATCGTCAGCGCCGAGCGGAGCTTGTGGGTGCACACCGACCCCCACGCCATGCGCAGGATCTCGGAGAACGGCAGGCCGAGCTGGCGTTTGTGGTCACTCATAGCGCAGCGCCTCCACGGGATCGAGGCGGCTGGCGTTCACCGCCGGGGCGAAGCCCGACACCACTCCGGTGAGCACCGAAACCGCCATGCTGAACACGATCAGCCAGAAGGGGAAGACGACCGGCAGGCTCGGCGCCAACGCGGCCACCGTCGCCGCCAGCGAGCCGGAGAGCACCAGCCCCACCACCCCGCCGACGACGCAGATCGCCACCGCCTCGATGAGGAACTGCAGCAGGATCGCGCGCCGCCGCGCCCCGAGCGCCTTGCGGGTGCCGATCTCGCGGGTGCGCTCCTTCACGCTCACGTAGGTGATGTTCATGATGCCGATCGCGCCGACGAAGAGCGCCAGCCCGGTGATGACGAAGCCGGCCAGCGCCAGGCCGTTGCGGATGGGGTCGAGCTGCTTCTTGATGCTGTCCTGGGTATTGATCTCGAAATTGTCGGGCAACTCCGGCGACACCCCGCGCAGCCGCCGCATGATCCCGCGCAGCTCCAGCCGCGCCTCTTCGGCCCGGGTGCGGTCGATCTGCACGCGGATCTGCGCGGCCTCGGTGGCGCGCATGAACATCCGCCGGAACGACGGCAGCGGGATGATCACCATCGTGTCCCAGCTGAACATCCCGAGGAACGTCCCCTGCTTCGCCGCCACGCCGACCACGGTGAACTGCTGGTCGCGGAGCCGCACGGTCTGGCCCACCGGGCTCGTGCCGGGGAAGAGCGCCTCGGCGATGTCGAAGCCGATCACGACCACGTTGCGCCCGCCGCGCGACTCGGTCTCGTTGAAGAAACGCCCCTCGCGCATGTCGCCGCGGCCGATGCGCGAGAACTCGGAGGTGGTGCCCAGCGTGTAGACGGCGTTCACCGCATAGTCGCCGCGGTAGACGTTGGTGAACATCTCGTCGGCCGGCACGGCGAGCTTGATCGGGAGACCGGGATGCTCGCGGAGATAGTCGTTGATCTGCTCGGCGTACTCGGTGCGGATCTTCGGGCGATTGTGGAAATTCCACCAGTCGTCGACATCGCGCCACGGCCACTTGGTGACGTAGAGGATGTCGTCGCCCACCACCGCCAGGCTGTCGTTGACGCCGCGGTCGATGCCGCCGATCGCGCTGCCCATGAGGGTGATCGCGACGATGCCGATGATCACGCCCAGCGCCGTGAGGAACGAGCGCATGCGATTCGCCCGGATCTGCTGCGCGGCGATCCGGACGGATTCGGTGAGCTCGAAGATTATGCGCTTCACGATTTGCGATTGTGATTGCGGATATGCGATTGGCGGCGGCGGTGGTCCCGCCCGTTCCGTCAGTTCTGCAATGCAGTTATGGCCATCCCCACGAGGCCGAGAACATAGAATGCAACAGCTACAAATCCGAAGCCGCGTAGTGACCGCAAAGGTCTCAAAACAGCACAAACCAAACCGGCGAACACCAACGGCCCCTCAGCGCGCCCGATTACAAAACCCAAAGCTCTACCAACCGCCCATTCCGGGTGGTCGCTCCGGACAAAATGCGTCTGGAGCATCAGGGTCGCAATCGACAAGAGCGCCGCACCAAGAAGCACGGACCAAGTAGGAAGGGCCGGTCTGCGATCTTCAGCCACAACTCCGTTTGCGTTGGGCACACCAGAAGAGGCTGCTCCCTCCTTCAGCGATGGCTGCTCGGAGTCTACGCGCGTGGCCACTGAATGTACGTCCGTTGTAGAAGTCCCGATCGTCTGGTCCGATTCCACGGACCCGTCGCGCAGGCGAACGATGCGGCGGGCATGGCGGGCGATGTCCTCCTCGTGGGTGACGAGGACGATGGTGTTGCCGCGGGCGTAGAGGACCTCGAGGAGCTGCATGATCTCGTCGCCCGTGCGGGAGTCGAGGTTGCCGGTCGGTTCGTCGGCCAGGATGATCGAGGGATTGTTCACGAGCGCGCGGGCAATGGCCACGCGCTGGCGCTGGCCGCCGGAAAGCTCGTTGGGCTTGTGGTGCATGCGGTCGCCCAGACCGACGTTGCGCAGGCCCTCGGCGGCGCGCTCGCGGCGTTCGTCCGCCGGGATACCGGCGTAGATGAGCGGCAGCTCCACGTTGCGCAGCGCGTCGCTGCGGGGCAGGAGGTTGAACGTCTGGAAGACGAAGCCGATCTCGCGGTTGCGGATGTCAGCCAGCTCGTCGTCGTCCATGTGGGCGACGTTGCGGTCGTTGAAGAAGTAGTCCCCGGAGCTCGGGGTATCGAGGCAGCCGACGACGTTCATCATCGTCGACTTGCCGCTGCCCGACGGGCCCATGATCGCGATGTACTCGTTGCGGCGGATCTGGAGGTTCACCCCGCGCAGGGCATGGATCGTCGAGTCGCCCATGCGGTAGAGCTTGGTGATGCCGCGGATGTCGATGACCATCGCGCCGGGTGGGCGGACGGTGCGATTCGCGGCGGGGACGGGAGCGGTGCTCATGGCCGGAGCGCTCAGGGCTTCTTCTCGCCGGCCGTGGTCTTCTCCGCCTCGGGCACACCGGGCTTCTTCGCCGGGTCCTGAACCTTGATCTTCGAGCCGTCCTTCAGATCGCGGGTGATCGCACCGTAGCTGCCGGAGACGACCTCGTCGCCCTCCTTCAGGCCCGACACGACCTGGATGTGGGTGTGGTCGAGGATGCCGGTGTCCACCGTCTGCTGGCGGACCTTGTTGCCCTCGCGGACGAACACCACGCGCTGCAACCGTTCGCGGTCGAGGCGCTCCTGCTCGCGGCGCTGGGCGTCGCTCACCGCCACCGCGGCGCCGGCGCCCTGGCGCTCGGCCTTCTCCTTCTCACGGTCGGCCTGGAGCTGCTCCTGCGTCTGGTTGGTCTCCTTCACGCGGGTGGTCACGCTCTGGATCGGCACAGCGACAGCGTTCTCGACGGTCTTGGTCATGATGTCGGCGGTGGCGCTCATGCCGGGCCGCAGCTGGAGGCCAGGCTCGCGCACGCTGATGCGCACCTCGAAATTCGTCACCTCGTCCTGCGTGGCGGCGCCGGCGGTGCGGGCGGTGTTGGCGATCTCGCGCACGGTGCCGATGAGTTCGCGGCCCTGGAAGGCGTCGACGCGCACCCGGGCCTTGTCGCCGATCTTCACGTTGATCACGTCGTTCTCGTTCACGTTGACGCGCACCTCCATCTTCTCGAGGTCGGCCACGCGCAGGATCTCGGTGCCGGTGAACTGGCCCGTGGCGACGACGCGCTCGCCCAGCTTGCTGTTGAGCACGCTGATCGTGCCGTCGCGCGGCGCGACAATGGTGGTCTTCGCGAGGTAGTCCTCCGCCTGATTGAGCGCGCTCTCGGCCCGCTGGAGGTTGGCCTTCGCGCTCTCGACGTTGGCGCGGGCCACGCGGAGGGCCGAGCGGCTGGCGTTGAAATCGGTGTCGGAGACCAGGCCCCGCTGGCGCAGCGTGTCGACCTGGGTGAAATCGAGTTCGGCCTTCTCCGCCTGGGCCTCGCTCTGGAGCACGGCGGCCTTGGCGGCGGCGACCATCGCATGGTCCTGCTCGACCTGCGCCTTGTAGTAGTCGGGCTTGATGCGCACGAGCAGGTCGCCCTGCTTCACCTGCTGCCCCTCGACGATCGGCAGCTCGATGATCTCACCGGCGACCTCGCCCGAGATCTTCACCTCGATCTCGGGCTGCACCCGGCCGGTGGCGGAGACGAGCTGGGTGAGTGTCTTGGTGACCGCCTTCTCGGTGGTGACGGGAATCGGCCGGTCGCCCCGCGCCTTCCCGGCGCCGACGATGCCGACGAGGAGAACCGCCGCGCAGCCTCCGAGGATCCAATAGAGCTTCTTGCGCTTCTTCGGTTTCACCGAGGGAGGACGGAGGGGAGATTCGAGTTGGGACATGGCGCGATACGTTGGTCGTGGGATGCCTGTTCTCGCCCCCCATGTCAAAGGCGCCGACACCGGCGGTGGGCCGCCGTGACGACCGGCGGCCGAAAGGGACAAGCGGCGGGGTCCTCGGCCCGGGGCATTTTCGCTCCGCCGCACCCATGGCATCGCCGTGAAAAAGCGTGGGGAAGCGCCCAGCAAAAAGCCGGGCCCCGCGAACGGTCGCCCGGCTTCAAAAAACGTCCGGTTTCGGCTCAGTGCTTGCCGCCGCAACCGCAGCCGCCCTGGCCATGTTCGTGGCCGTGCTCATGCTGGTGGCCTTCGTGGCCGTGCCCGCCGCAGCACTCGCCGTCGTGCGCATGGCCGTGGTCGTGGTGGTGATGATGGTGGTGATGCCCGCCGTCCGGATGGGCATGGCCGTGGTCGAGCTCGTCCTGGCGGGCCGCGCGCACGTTGAGCACCTCGACATCGAAGATCAGGTCCTGGCCGGCGAGCGGGTGGTTGCCGTCGAGCGTGACCTCGTCGCCCTCGATGCCGACCACGGTGACGATCGCCGCGTGGCGGTCGCCGTCAGTCTGGAACATGTCGCCGATGTTGAGCTTCTCGACCGGCAGGCGGTTGCGCGCGACCTTGCGGATGAGCTGGTCGTCGCGTTTTCCGTAGGCCTTCTCGGCGGCGACCATGATCACGCGCTTGGTGCCGGCGGGCAGGCCGGTGAGCGCCTCCTCCAAGCCGTCGATGATCTGGCCCGATCCCTCGAGGTACATGATCGGCTCGCCGCCGATGGAGGCGTCGAGCATCTGACCCTGGTGGTTGCGGAGTGTATAGTGGAAGGAGACGACGGAGCGGGACATGACGGTGGAGGGTGCGGGCGGCGGAGCCGGGCGGCTTGCCCGGTTGACCCGCCGCACGGCAGGCAGGCCGGGAGAGTCAGCGGCGGCAGCCGGTCGGCGCAAGCCCGATGTCGGAAGGCGCCCGCCGTGCCGCCGGCCCCCCAGCGTTCGCGCGGGGCCACAGGGCCTATTTCGCCGGAACGTCCCCGGCAGCGCTCCGGATGACGAGCGAGGCGCGGTCAGCCTTGGCAACTTCGGCGAGGAACTGGCGGAGCGCGGCATACTCGGCCACGGGCACCGTGCGATCCTCAAGCCGCAGCACGCGCCGCGAGGTGACGACTCCGTCGGCCACCTCGTAGGAACTCGCATAGCTGCCATAGGCGCTGCGCAGCTCGGCCGGCGGCGGCATCTCGTCGACCACATAGCCGGCCGGCAACTGGAGCCGGACTTCGTCGCATTGCCGGATCGGGCGGAGCCCGACGGGCAGGCGGCGTTCCTTCTCGGGGAATGCCGGCACCGAATCCCGGCTTAGGATATCGAAACGCAGAAGCATGAGCCCGCCCGGCATCTGTTGGCCGAACCGCGGGGCGGAGAAACCGAAGTTGATCCAGCGCTCGCCCGCGGCCGAATCGTCGCCCACGGACAGGTCCTGGACCTGGGCTCCGCGCACGGTGCCGTTGATCCATTCGCCGAGGAAGGTGCGCTGGTCCTTCTCGGACTTCGTGCGCGCCAGACCGCGACACACCGCACCGGCGCGGCCGGGCCCGCCAAACGAGCATTTCCCGATCACTCCGCCGCCGGAAAGCTCCAGCTGCACCTTGGTCGCGAAGACATGGTTGGTCTCGGTCGGAAGCACGGGCAGTGTCGTCAGGCCGGCGCCGCCCGGGGCGAGGACATGCACCCGCGAGCCCTGCAACGCCCAGGGCAGGTCGCCCACCAAGGTGTCGGGGTCCGTCGCGTCGAAGAAGAGCAGGCGGCCGAGCCCGGGCACGTCGACAACCGCCGGCAACGCCACCGAATCGTCGACCCGGATCGCCACGATCGCGTGGTTGAACTGCATCGGCGACGGCCAGGCGGGATTCACGAAACGGCCACCGCCGAGCAGCGCGCTGACGTCGAAGGCCTCGATACCGGCCTCACGCAGCATCGCCCGGAGGAGGTTGGCCTTGTCCTTGCAGTCGCCCCACCCCTTCGCCTGCACCTCGGTGGCCTTGCGGGGACGATAGCCCATGCCCAACGCCAGCCCCTTGTTGACGCCGACGTAGCGCAATTGCTGGACATGGCGGGACAACGCCTTGATCCGGCCGAGGGCATCGGGGCTGCCGGCGATGAGTTTCTGCACTGTCGCGGCGAGCGCCGGGTTGGTGTCGCACTGCCCGGCGCTGTTGCGCCGATCCCAGTCGACCACTTCGGACCAGTTGCTGAAGACGATCAAGCCGGCGGCCTTCGCCTCCGACGCGGGCCGCAGGTTCGCCATCAGCCGCGCATCCGAGCGCGCCCGCTCGGCCATCGCCGGCTCATCCGGCCGGTACGGGCGATCGCGCAACTCCCAGCTCCACGACTGCCCGCTGTTCGCCACCGCCACGGCCGCAGCCTCGGGCCCGTCCAGCAACGGGTCGCACGACCAGCCGGGAGGCAGGGTCAGCGAGAAGCGCTCGGTCAGCACCGGCAGCGGCGAACCCCACTCGTAGCCGAACTGACCGAACAGCATGCGCCGATCGAGCTTGGTCTCGTAACCGAAGACGTCGCCCTCGATCGCCAGATCGGTGTAGCTCACCGCCCGGCTGCGGCTCTCGTCGTAGACCGCCCCGCTGGCCGCGTCGGTGACGTCGATCCAGTCGCGCTTCTTGGGCGGGCGAACCTCCTTCGCCGCCCGCACCAGCCAGGCCTCGGCCGAGCGGATCGAATCGCGCTGTTCCAGATAGTCGACCGAACCGCGGGCGTGCTCGTTGCCGGAGCGGTTGATCACCCGTACCGCGTAGCGGTGCTCCACGACACAACGCCCATCCGGCTGCACGGAATACGCCGTCTCATCGAGCAACACCAGCGCCGGGGCGCCGGCCGGCAAGGTCGGCGTGGGCCGGCGGGCGGCGGCCAACAACCATTCCGGGGGCGTGGCCGCGAAAACGGCACCGGCGACCAGGAGAAACGGGAGGACGAGGAGGCGGCGGAGCATGGCGGGGCGCAGGGCTGGGCGGGGG
>JAEXPG010000468.1 GCA_023447015.1 Verrucomicrobiota bacterium | reverse complement strand
CTCGTATGGCTAAAAAGTCTCCCCGTAAACCCAACGCTGCTTTCATGAAACCCGTTCAGCCCAACCAGGCGCTCGCCGCCGTCGTGGGCTCGAACCCCCTGCCCCGCACGGAGCTCACCAAGAAGCTCTGGGCGTACATCAAGAAGAACGGCCTTCAGGACAAGAAGGTGAAGACCAACATCAACGCCGACGACAAGCTGAAGGTCATCTTCGGCGGCAAGAAGACCGTCAGCATGTTCGAGATGACCAAGCTCGTCTCCAACAACCTCGAGAAGTAATCCAACCCACTTCCACCCGCCAAGCGCCGGTCGAGCCTTGCTCCCGGCGCTTTTTCTATGTCCAGCGATCGGTGACGGCCTCGCGCGCCCGGCGCAGGTATCCGGCGGGGCCGCCCGGCGCGGCGGTTCTCGTCAGCGGGAGAGCAACGTATAGAAGAGCGGCAGGCCGAGGTTGGGCAGGGCGCCCACCCACGCGGACTTCGCGGGGCAGCCGGAGCCGCCCCTATCCCGCGCCACCCAGACGGCGCCGACGGCAAAAAGCCCCACCGCGCCGAGCAGCAGGAGGTGCTCCCGGGTGAACCGATATCTGGGCTGTCGTGGCGGGCGCATGGTAGAGAATCGAAGCGGGCGGATCCTGCCGGATCCCCGGCCGGGATCCGAGTGCAAAATCTTGTTACTGTCGGAGGCGTATGGTCGCTTCCTTGGTCGCGCTCAGCCGGCGGGCTGCGCGAGCGCCGCCCGGATCGCGGAGATCTGCGCGGCGTTGCCGGCCTCGTCGAGCAGGCGCTTGGACGTGGGCATCATCTCGAAGGTTGAGCCCCAGCCCGGGCCGCCCTCGTATTTCGGGACGAGATGGAAGTGCAGGTGGGGCAGCTTGTCGGAGTACGCCCCGTAGTTGATCTTCCTCGCGCCGGTGGCCTGCTTGATCGCGCGGGCCGCCTGCGCGACGTCCTGCATGAAACGCGCGAGCTCATCCGCAGGCAGCTCGAACAGCTCGTTGACATGGCCGCGGTAGGCCACCACGCAGCGTCCCGGGTGGGTCTGCTCGCGGAAGAGATAGAGCGTCGATGCCACGAGCGGCGCGATCTCGATCATCAGGTCGTGCAGACGTTGGTCCTTGCGGCAATAGAAGCAGTCCGGGAGTTGGTCCATGCGGCGCGGATCCAAGCGCCACCGGCGGGCCGAGGCAACCGAGACCGTGCCGAAGGACGGGGTGCTTCTCCCCAATCGGCCCTAGCCCATTGCATGTTCGCGCGACGAGTATCGACGATGCTAGACACTGTCGCTTCCGAAGGAGGGACCATCATGAAACATCTGCTTGAGCGAGTCGCCTCGGCCATGTGGCCGGGTGCCGCGGCACCGCACCGCGGTGCGCGCGCCGGCGTGTACAAGGTCTACGCGCGCATCGAGGAGCCGTTGATGGCGGAGCGGCGGATGAAGAAGTACCAGCATCCGTTGCACAGCGCCCTGATGCTGGCGCGGCAGGGGCATGTCACCAGCGGCGGCTCCGTGCAGGGGACCGACGGCACCATCCAGTGGATCAGCATCGAGATGGTGCTGAAGGATCTCGACGGCGCGCTGCATTTCGCCTGCGGGAAACTGCGTGAACTGGGGGCGCCCGCCGGTTCGGTGGTGAAGTTCCAACGGGCCGGGACCGAGGTGGTCCTGCCGATCCGCTGACCGGGCGGCGCAAGTCCGGCGGCCCCCCGCCCTCGGCCAGTGGTGCTCCGGGCGGGTTGCGCAAATCCCGTCCGGCGGCGCCCGCGTGCGGAAGGGATTTGCGCGCATTCCAATGGTCGAACGTCTTTTGGGCGGGCCAGGCCCGCGCGCTGCCCCCATCATCCGCGCCGCCAATGAACACCCGCATCCCCTCGTTGTTGTTTGCTGTGCTTGCTCTGTTCTCCGTCGCCGCCTCCGCGGCCGACACCCCGCCGCCCGCCTTCCCGGCGTTCTCCGTCCCCGGTTCGCAGGTGCGTGACCTCCCGCGCAATGCCACCGGTCGCCAGTACCAGCTCCAGATCGCCCTGCCGGCGAGCTACGCGAAGAACCCCGACCGCCGCTACCCCGTCGTCTACGTCACCGCCGGCTACTGGGACTTCGTGAAGATGTACACGACCCGCGAGTCGTTGGTCTACGCCCACGTCGCCCCCGAGTTCATCGTCGTCGGCCTCGGCTATGCCGGGGAGAACCTCGACTACGGCAACCTGCGCCGCTGGGAGCTGGCGCCCGTGCCCTTCGGCGAGGGCGGGCCGGAGGCCTCCGGTCATGCCGCCGACTACCTGCGCACGCTCAAGGGCGAGATCATCCCGCTGGTGGAGCGCGAATACCGGGCCGACCCGGCCCTCCGCGTGCTCGCCGGCGCCTCGCTCGGCGGCCTCTTCACCCTCTACGCGATGTACGCGGAGCCGGCGCTCTTCGAGGGCTACATCGCGGCGACGCCGGCGGTCGTCCTGGGCGACGACTGGTTGCTCGGCTTCGAGGACGCCTTCTCGCGCGCCGGCAAGGTGCTCCACGGCCGGCTCTTCGTGAGCACGGGCGGCAACGAGGCCCCGTCCTTCATGGGCGGCGCGCTCCGCTACAACGCCCGCGTGGCCTCCCGCAAATATCCGGATCTCGCCTACCAGTTCCGCATCATCGAGGGCGAGCGCCACGCCGGCATGCAGATCGAGTCGTACGTCCGCGGCCTGCGTTTCGTCTTCGCGCCCCTGGCGCCGGAGGCCGGTCCGGCCGCGGACCGCTGACGGTTTGCGCGCCGGTTCTATTTGTCCCGGAGAAGGCGGTGGCGAGCCCTCCGCCTTCTCTGCCGCCCGACGGCGGGCGGCGCCGCTCAGGCGAGTGATTCGGCCATGGTGCGCATCTGCACCTCGATGAGCCGCGATTTCGGCGATTGGGTGCACGCCAGCAGCACCACGCCGGCGACGTCCTCCGGGTCGAGCATCCCCGACTGGTCGACCCCTTCCTGGGTGCGCCCCTTGCCCAACGCGAACTCCGTCTTCACGCCGCCGGGGCAGATCGCGCCCACCTTGATGCCGCTCTCGCGCAGCTCGCGGTCGAGCGCCTGCGCGAAGCCGACCTGGGCGAACTTCGTCATGCAGTAGACCGCCTCGCCGCCGAAGCCGTAGACACCGGCCATCGAGGAGATCATCAGGATCGTGCCGGACTTCTGCTGCTGCATCACCGGCACGGCATGGCGCGTGAACAGGAAGGTGGAGCGCACGTTGGTGTCCATCATCTCGTCGTACTCGGCCGCCGAGGTATCGGTGAGCTTCTTGTAGTTACCGACGCCGGTGTTGTTGATGAGGATGTCGAGACGGCCGAAGGAGTCGGTGGCGGCCTTGACCGCGGCGACGGCGGTCGCCTCCTCGCGCACGTCGCCGAGGACGATGACCGCCTTGCCGCCCAGTTTCTCCACCTCCGCCTGCAACGCCTCGAGGCGTTCCTTGCGGCGGGCGGTGAGCACGAGGCTCGCGCCTTCGCCCGCCAGCGCGCGGGCGCTGGCGCGACCGATGCCGGCGCTGGCGCCGGTGATGAGGGCAACTTTTCCGAGGAGCTTGTTGGCCATGGCAACTCAGGGGATTCGGGTTGTGGTGATCGGGGAGAACCTCGGCGGCCGGTCACTCGGCGGTGGCCGGGCCGGCGGCGCCGAACGCGGTGAAATGGACGCCGCCCACGCTCACGACCTCGGCCGCACCGGGGGCGATCACATTGCAGCCCCGCGCTGGACTGAGGGCCCGTTCGCCGGCCGGCGGCAGCCCGACCACGGCGCGCGCCTCCGCGGCGACCGCGGGTGAGAGCCGCAGGGTGCGGAGGTGGTCGCTGTTCACGCAGATCGCCGGAGTGCCGGTCGTTGCCATCAGGCCGGGGGCGTTGCGCCGTGCCCAGTTCTCGAGGCAGCCGACCAGCAGGGTGTACGAAAGGGTCGGGTACGCCTTCCAGTAGGCGTGTTCCTCCGCGAACGGCGCCCGGCCGAGGACGCGGCGGTAGGCGCGGTCGAGGACTTCGCGGTACTCGTCGGGCCGCTCCGCGAGCCGCTTGACCAGAAGCTGCATCTGTTCCGCGTAGGTGGCGTCGCCGGCGGGTTTCTCCGTCGCGGCCGGCGGACGCCCGAAGGCGTCGCTCCAGGCGCGGACGAACACCGCGCGTTGGGCGTCGGCGTCGGCGCGCAGCCGGTCGCGTTGGCTGGCGACGAGATCGCCGAGGGAGAGCTTCTCGGTGCCGGTCCACCCCGAAGCCTCGGCGGCGGTGGGCGACCGTCCGAGTGTGAGCACGAACGCGGCTTCGGCGCGCTCGGGCAGCGCGGGTGTCTCGGCGAGACTGTTGAGCGGGGAGAACAGGAGCGCGGCGCAGGCGCCCAGAAGGGGGAGGCGGGTATTCATGGGGATGTCGCCCCAAGCAATGGAGCTGGCGCGGCACGTCAACGGGCGCGTCATTCCTTCCTATAGTACAGAACGGGCCGTGCCGGCGGGCGCATTCCAGCGTGGCGCAACGCCACGGGTTGCGCCGATGCTGGAGCCGTCGCCATGGCTTCGCCTTCCCTGATCCGCCGCCGCTTCGCACTGCCGCCGCCGCCGCTGCGGCCGTTCGTCGAGCGGATCTGGGCGTGGGAGAGCGACTGCCCGGTGCCGTTGCCCCTGCTGCTGCCGGGGACCGGCGCGGACCTGGTGCTGCACTTCCATCCGCCGTTTCTCGCGCTGGGTGGCGACGGTTCGCGGCACGCGGTGGCGGCGGCGCAGATCTCCTGCCTGCGCACCCACGCCTGTCGGCTGATCGCGCAGGGCCCGGTCGGCTTCGTGGCCGTGCGGTTCCGCATGAGCGCGATCCGGCATTTCGGGCGGCTCTCGATGGGCGACCTCATCGACCGTTTTGCCCCGGCGGCGGAGCACTTCGGTCCGGAGGTCGACGAGCTTCCGGGCCGGCTGGCGGCGCTGCCGGGTTTCCCGGAGCGGGTGGAACTGGTGATCCGGTTTCTGATGACCGGGCTGGCGCGGGAGACGCCGGCGCGGGCGATGGCGGATCGCGCGCTCGATGCGCTCTACTACGGGGATCCGGCGCGGTCGGTGGCGGAGCTGGCGGACGCCGTGGGCTACAGCGGCCGGCAACTCGAGCGGTTGGTGGGCGAGGCGGCGGGGCTCACGCCGAAACGCTTCCGGCGGGTCGCGCGCCTGCACCATACCGTGCGGCACCTGCTGCTTGCGGAGAAGGCCGACTACCTCGATGCCGCGCTCGAGCGCGGCTACTACGACCAGGCGCACTTCATCCACGAGGTGAACGAGCTCACGGGGCGCACGCCGCGGCAGTTGCTGACGCCGGAGTCGTTCGTGTCGCATTTCTACAATCCCCGGCTGCCGCGGTGAGCTAGAGTGCGGGCGAAACCACTCGTCCGCATGAAGAACATCATCGCCACCTTCCACGCCAAGCCCGGCCAGGGCGCGGCCCTCGAAACGATCCTGCGCGAGCAGGTGCGCCTCACCGCCGGCGAGCCGGGCGCGATGGTCTACGAGCTCTGGCGCGACGAGGCGCAGCCCGGGACGTACGCGGTCGTCGAGCGCTACCGCGACGCGGCGGCGAAGGCCGGGCACCTCGCCACGCCGTACCTCGCCGAGACACTGCGGCGCGCGACGCCGCTGCTGGCGGGTGGGCCGACGTTGCAGCACCTCGAGACCTTGGCCTGCATCCGCCACGAGCAGGCGACCGTCGAAGGGCGCAGCGCGGAGGTCGTGGTGATGCCGCTCGGGCCGGTGAGTCTCGTGTACGCGCGCACCGAGCGCGGCGTCCTCGCCTGCGGCGCAATCGATCCGGCGGCGCTGGAGAAGTTCGGCATCGCCGCAGCGCGCGTGAAGCCGACGACCGGCAACTCGATCGGCAGCCTCGACGACCTGCTCGCGGGCGAGGTGCGCGAGGCCAACAAGCCGGCGCAGGCGCTGGGAATCCAGCCGGGCATGACCGGGCGGGCGGCGCTCGCACAGCTGTGAGGCGGCGGCGCGCCGCGGTTTCCCGGAGCGGCCGCGGCGTTGACGCTTCCCCTCCGCACCGATTTTCGCATCTTGGCCGGCCGACGCCATGAACGACCGCCCTGTTCCCTCTTTGCCGCTCGGCTGCTGTGCCGCCCCGAAAGGCGCGGTGGAGGAGGACGTGTTTGTCGGTCGCTTCGAGTTGGTGGACACGCGATACGCGCGCCTCGCGAACGCCCATCGGCACGTCCATTTCGAGCTCTTCTGGTTGCGGGGGCCGGGAGTGCACCTCCACGACTCGCGCCGGTACGAGCTGCCG
>JAEXPG010000436.1 GCA_023447015.1 Verrucomicrobiota bacterium | reverse complement strand
ACATCGCCCTGATCGACAGCGTCGGCTCGCAAGCCAACCGGATCGAGCCGCTCTTCGCCGAGCCCGCCTACGCCCACCTCGTGCCACAAATCACGATCAAGGCCGGCGAAAAATCCATCAGCCTCCTCCAGGCGGGCCACCGCGCCGGCGACGCCATCGTCCGCTGCTCCGCGCTCAAGGACGACTTGCAGGCTGCCTTCAAGAAACTCCTCGATGGCGATGCCACGCCGCTCGCCAAGATCGCACCCACATCGCTCGTCTTCGGCGTCTGGGATTCCCGCGACACGCAGGCCAAATCACCGCGCCTGATCGCCTCGACAATTCGCGCCTACAACGTGCGCAAGCTCACCCGCTCCGCGCAGTACGTTCCGGCCTTTGACTACGTCGGCTCCAAGCTGCTCGACGAACCGGCCGACAAGGCGACCAAGGATTCCTACGCCGAGCGCGGTTTCGTCCATGTCCCGGCCACGGGCTCCCACGGCGGCGTCATCGCCAAAGGCGGCATCCGTCGCGACGCCACACTCGGCTTGGCCGCGCTCAACCTGATCGCGGCCGGAGCGGACAAGGAAACCACGCAAGCCCTCCGTCGCTACCTGCTCGGCCTAGCGCTTGTCGCCTTCACGAAGCTGCCCAGCGGGTACCTCCGCCAAGGCACGATCCTTGTACTCGATCCGGACCAAAAGCGGAAGTTCGACGAGGTGTTCCCGAACGGAAAACGCCAGCCGGCGACCATCACCCACGAGCAGGCATTGGAGTTCGCCACCGCCGCCGCCAAAGCGTTCGGCGTCGGAGCCAGCCGCACCGTCGAGTTCGATGCCGAGCGCGCCAAGAAAGACCTTACTCCGGAAAAGGACGCCAAAGCCGCCAAGAAGAAGGTCAAGTAAGCCGAGGGAATCGCCATGCCCGATCACCTCTGCCTCAGCGTTCGCTTCCTCGACGGAGCGTTCCACGGCCGAGCGGATCAGGGGGAGCCCGAGTGGCCACCCTCTCCGCTCCGACTCTTCCAAGCGCTCGTCGCCGCCTCCGCCGCACGCTGGAACGAGCGCCGCGTCATCAGCCACGCTGCACCGGCGCTGCGCTGGTTCGAGTCGTTGCCGCCACCGCACATCGTCGCACCGGCCACCGTCCAAGAAGCGGCAACCGGCTACCGGCTCTATGTGCCGGACAACGTCGGCGACCTCGTCGGTTCCGCTTGGTCGCGCGGTCGCGATGCCAGCATCGCCGATTATCGCACCGAGAAGATGGTTCGCCCCACCCGCATCGCCGACAACGAAGCCGCCCTGCACTACCTCTGGCCGCTGAGCAACGCCACCAGCGATTTCGAACAGCACCGGGAAACGCTGTTCACCGCCGCGCGCTCGATCACGCATCTCGGCTGGGGCGTCGACCTCGTCGTCGCCGAAGCCTCGATCCTGACCGAAGCCGAAGCGGCGCAGTTGTCCGGCCACCGTTGGAGCCCAGCGGATGAAGACGCGTCGACAGCACTTCGCGTTCCCCGCACCGGCACGCTCGACGAACTCTCCCGCCGTCACCACGCGTTTCTCAACCGCATCCAGGGCGATGGCTTCGCTCCGGTGCCACCGCTCGCCACCTTCGCGCTCGCGAGCTATCGCTCAGACTCCGAAACGCCGCGCGCTCCGCATGCGATCTTCGCCCTGCGCCAACCCGACGATTCCGGCTATCGCGCCTTCGATCCGGTGCGCCGCGGTCTCCACGTCGCCGGCATGCTCCGACACACCGCAAGCCAGCCCGGACTGGCGCGCAGCCTCGGTTGGTCCGAGTCGGAGGTCGCCCGTCTCGTGCTAGGTCACGGCGAAGCTCGCGGCGAGAAGCACAGTCCGGTGGCCGGCCCTCGCTTCGCCCTCGTTCCCCTGCCCAGCATCGAATGGCGCGGCGCAGAGCGAAAACACTCCGTCGGCAGCATCCGACGCGTTCTCGTCACCGCGCTTGGCGCAGCGGACCGGGAAGGCTTCAATCGGTTCGTCCGTCAGCTAAACGGTCAGGAGTTGGTCGACGCCAAGACCAAGGAAACCGCAGCCCTGCTCGTTCGCCAACCCGGACTCGACTCGGTCGCCCAACGCTACCTCTCGGAATCGTCCACCTGGGCCAGCGTCACTCCCGTGATTCTCCCCGGCTACGACGACCCGCGGAAACTCCGCAAGCGCCTGAGCGCCACCAACGGCGCTGCACTCACCGCCGAAGAAAAGAACGAGCTGGTCCGCAAACTCGACGCCCGCGTCGATCACCTCCTCCGCAAAGCGATCGTCCAAGCCGGCATTCCTGAGCCCTTGGCCCGCCACGCTGATCTGGAGTGGCGTAGCACCGGGTTCTGGCCCGGCGCCGAAATCGTCTCTCGTTACTCTGTGCCCGACCAGCACCGCCGCTTCCGCCGACTCCATGTCCGTATCGCGTGGCGCACGCCCGAAGGCCAACCGCTGAAAGTCGCAGGTCCCATCTGCCTCGGCGGCGGCAAGCATACCGGTCTCGGCCTCTTCGCCGCATTCCCAACAGAAGACTGACGCTCGCCCTCGGCTATGCCGCCCACTTCGGCCTCGGGCTCTTCGCCCCGGACGAGTGAACGGCACACCGCCCCTCCCCGCAACACGCCTTACCAAACCACGCCACCACTCAGCCTCTCGCCATGTCCCGGAACTCCACCCCGTCCGGAGACCCCACACTCCCGCCCATCCACACCGTCCGTGGCCGCCGCATCGTCCTCGATAGCGACTTGGCCGCGCTCTACGAAATCCCCGTCAAGGTCTTCAACCAGACCATCCAAAGAAACGTCGATAGATTTCCCTCCGATTTCGCGTTTCAACTTACACGTGAGGAGGTTGCGAACTTGAAGTCACAAATTGTGACTTCAAGTTTGGCTGCAGAAGCCGCTGTTTTCAGCGGTCATGGTGGCGCTCGTAAACTCCCTTGGGCCTTCACCGAGCACGGCGCGATCATGGCCGCAACCATCCTGCGCAGCCCACGCGCCGTCCAGATGAGTGTCTACGTCGTCCGCGCCTTCGTCCGTATGCGCGACGAGCTCATGTCCAACGCCGTCGTCCTCAAGCGCCTCGCCCAAATCGACAAGAAGCTCCTCGAGCACGATCTCGTCCTGCGCGACGTCGTCGAAAAGCTCCTGCCCCTCCTCAACGCCCCGCCCGACCCCGAGCCGCCCAGGCGCCGCATCGGCTTCAACCCAGGCCAAGACTGACCGTCGTCCGCCCCCCGTCCTCTGCCGTCCGCGACCCTCCCCACTCCCCACCTGCCACTTCCGTCTCTCCGCCCTCTCGCCGGAGCCTCGCGCCGTTCTGCCGCCCGGCAGAACGTCCTCGATCCTCCTCCCTCCGTCATCCGTCTTCCGCCGTCCGCCCGCTGTCCTCCACCATCCAAACCATGCCGCCCAATTCGGACACGCTCGCTGATCTGCTCCCAGCCCGGATGCTCAACGAGTTCGTCTATTGCCCCCGGCTCTTCTTCTACGAGCACGTCGAGGGAGTGTTCGTCCACAACGCCGACACGCTGCGTGGCAAGACCCACCACGAGCGGGTCGACTCTGGCAGCGGTGCCATGCCGAGACCGCAAAAGAAGAAACCGGAGGATCTCGACGCGCCCGCCGAACAAGAAGCACCGGAGGATGCCGACGCACCCGCCAACTACTCCGGCGGCGAGGTCTCAGTTCCCGCAATCGAAAATCGGAAATCCGAAAACGAAAATGACGTGATTCATTCGCGCTCCGTCATGCTCGGCAGCGAAACCCTCGGCG
>JAEXPG010000434.1 GCA_023447015.1 Verrucomicrobiota bacterium | reverse complement strand
AATTCTGTAACGCGCCGGACTGATTGACGGGTGTTGCGCTGCCGTGGCGGGCTAGAAAGGGGCGATCATGGTTGGTAGCGGGGGCAACTCGCGCCGTGTCGATCTGATTGCTCGAGTTCGAGCCCCGGCGCTGGACGATGCAGGCCTTGTGCGATCGGGCCCTGGTCCAGGAGGGGGCGCGTCTCATCCTCTTGGTGAGCCGACTCCCGACGATTCCGGAGTGGATCCCGGCCTGCCCACCAACATAGCTTCGAATGCTTGGCGTTCGTCGAGCGAGTTGAAGGAGGAGAGGGGGATGCCGACCACGCCGCGATGCCCAAGCCTGACCCAAAGAGTCTCATCTTCCCTCGCCACCTCGACGTTCTCAAGGGGGTAGCTCGAATGGACCTGATCATGGTCGATCAACAGTCGTCCGTCTTCGATCGTGATCTCGTGGGTCAGCGCTTCGGGATGGCGCCATCTGTACTTCCGGTGGCAGTGGGCGGATACCTTCTGGAGCAGCCAATTGGCGCTGCAGAGCAGGAGCAGCGAGAGCCACCAGAGTGCGGCGGCCATCCAGCCGGATCCGGTGACGAAGTAGAAGAGTGCGGCGAAGGCGGGGAACAAGGCATACGCGACGAGGCGGGGGATCCAGGCAGGCACGATCAACGCCTGGGCCTGGTTCCGGACCGCGGAACGGAGCGCGTCGAGTTCATCCGGGTTCAGGGTGTAGGTGATCTTCATCGCGTGGTCGTGCGGGATCGGGGACGACGCTTCACTCCGGGCGGGCGGACTGGCACTGCCAGCATTCGAGAAACGCGGGGCCGTTGCGCTCGCCGCAGTGGGGGCAGGTCCAGATCTGGCCATCGGAGCGGATGCGCGTGAGGACCTCCGAGGCGAGCGCCTCCAGTTTTTTCGCGGTGGCCTCGGCGCCTTCGGTCTCGGCCTCCCGCGCCTTCCAGAGTGCGGCGGCGGCGGCGAGCTTCGCCCGTTCGGTCGGATCATCGGTCAGCGCTTCGTAGCCACACTCCGGGCAACCTGCGCCCCGCACCATCCACTCGTGCGAGAGTCCGAGCGGCGTCTCGACGAGGTAGAAGGTCCGCTCCTCCATGCAGAGCGGGCAGGGCGCCGTGAAACAGGGAGAGGTCTGCTGTCCGGTCGGGGAGTGCATGGCGGTGGGGTGGGCCGCGCCGTTCAGGGACCTGAAGGGGGCGACGTGCGTTATGGCGGCCGGGGCGATTGGAGCGGATTCCGGCGTGGTGCAAAAGGGGAAAGTCGGGCATCGCCCGCGCATCCGCGCCGCCCGGTGGGCGGAAGAACGATCGCGCTCCCCCCCCGGCGACCTCGACGGATCTCACCACGGAGAAAGCCGAGGGAACGGCGCGGTCGGGCCGCCGCCGAACGGACCCTCGGAAGAACCACGGATCTCACGGATGGGCACGGATGCGGAGCATTCGACTCGTGGAAAGCCGCGGGATCCGTGCTCGCCTTGTCCATGCCGCGTGGCGGAGTCGAACCGTGCAGAAGAATGAGGTTTCCCCTCGAGAGAGGTGGGGATCGTCGGAGGGAGGCACGTTCCACCCGACGGCGGAACGTCTGAAGGCACGCCGACTCGGTTTCCTGCGGTCGGCGTTCAGTTGCTCCTTACGGAGGACAGTCGCCGGTGCGGGGCTGGCCATCCTGTGCTTGGGTGGCGTTGTTCTCGGCCCGGGCGTCACGGACGAGCGTGTCCAGATGGCGGATCAGATGGGCGATCGATGCCGCCGGGGTCTGTTCACTCAGGCACAGCGTCGAGCGGAACTGCACCATGCCGCCGCTCTTGGCGAAATCATCGAGCTTTTCGTCGAGCGATGGGGAATGGAGTTCGTGCAGGCCGAAGAGCGCGAACGCCCGGCCCTGCGGGTTGCCGACCTTGTAGAGCAGGAGGAACGACTCCTCGGCCTTCGGAAGGCCCGACACGCGCAGGAAGAGTTTCGCTTCGGTGATTGGTGCGTGGGCGTCACCGGGGCCGCAGACCATCACGAACTGCTTCGCGTAGGCCAGACGCCAGAACCCGAGTGTGCAGACCGGAGTCAGCTCGCCGAGAACGAGGCAGATCACAAATCCGAGGCCGAGGAACAGGAGAGATCTTGTGTGGGCTCTCATGGTTGGGCGGGTGGGCTGTTCGTTTGGTGGGAACGGACGGGATTGCGTGCCGCGTTACGGCACAAACTTCTCGAACCGTCCGTTCCTACGGATGAAAAGGTCCTCTGTCAGACGGTATGAACCTTCTGCGACGGTCTTGTGGGCGATCTCCTGCAGCCTGGCCAATCCTTCTTTGTTTCGGGAGCCGGTCACCAGCAGCAGATCCCGTGCGGGTAGCGCGACGACGAATTCTCCCTCGACGGTCATCTTTTCCCCGGTCCAAAGCTCATCGAGAAGGAGCAGGCTTGCCTCGTAGGTTCCGTCGGCGGTGATCATGTACCGCCCGTCGTTTCCCGTGATCTCCAGCTTGGGCAGGAGTGCGCGGAGCTTCCGGACCGCGAGAGCCCTCAGGTCGTTCTTTGTCAGTTTGGCGGCCTCAAGTTCCTTGGGGGTGAGGTAGCGCAGGTTCTTCGGGCTGTCCTCCGCATAAACAACCACCAGTTCGGCATTGAGATCGGCGTAGACCAGTTCGGGGTGTTGGTGCTTCCCTCGGCCTGCGAGGGTCGCTTGGATTTCACCGACCCAGGCACGGTCTTTGAGAACCGGAGTGATGCGCGCCGGATCGATCGAGTCCTTCACGGCCCCCATCTCGCCAAAGGCTGCGAGGAACTTGCGCATGATGGCGGCTTTCTCCGCCGGAGTGGCGCAGTATTCCCGGTAGCAGTTGTCGAGGAACGACTGGCGCTCGTTGCCGGCGGCGTCGCTGATCGCGAGCTCCTTGTCTCCTTTCACGACGATCTTCATCTCCGGAAACGCTTTCCGCATTTCGGCCGCATACTCTTCGGTGAACTCCTCCGGAGTAAGTACGGTCCGGGGCGCGCAGCCGGCGAGGACGACGAGGCAGAGCAGGAATGGGATGATATCGCGCATGGTTGGCGCCTTTCTCTTTCACTTCCCGCCGGTGCGAAACTGCAGCGCGGTGACAACGACGCCGATGATGATCACCCACCAGATGGTTATGGTCCTTGTGCTGAACCTGCCGCGCTGCGCCGGCGAGGGCGCGGTCTTCGCGGCGACCAGGGCGCGCAGCGCGGTCGGGTCGGGGACGAGCGCGAGCGGAAAGTAGTAGTGCAGACTCTGCCTGGTGCGGAGGTAGAGGAAGCCACCGGCTTCCCGGCTCTCGGCGATATGCTCCCAACTGAGGAACCCATTGAAGGTGGCGCTGGTGACGCGGATGCCGGTCTCGTCGATCTCGTAAGTGCGTGGCGCCCGGATCTCGCCGGAGCTCTGCCAGCGTTTCCGGGCGCTCCATTCGAGAGCTCCAACCAGCAATCCAACGAGGATCGGGAGGGCGAGCAGGCCCAGTGCTGAATAGTAGGTGCCCTGGACCCCGAAGCCCGTGCGTGCGGCCCAGGGGTAGGCCGCGAAGACGAGCAGGTTGGCGGCTGCGAAGAGGCCGAGGATCCGCAGTTGCCGCGGATAGAGCCGGCGGTTGAGCCGCAGGAAGTCCTCGCGGGTCGGCTGGTAGGTGAAACGCGTCATGATTTCCGTGACAGGGCCATGAGCTTCTGCATCAGCGCCACACCATGGTGGATGATCGGCCCGGCCAGGGGGTCGCGCTGAAAGAGGGCGGCCTCGCCTTGGCCGAAATGGAGCCCGCTCGGCGTGAGGAACGAGATGCGGATCACGCCCTGCTCGGGCGGTCCGAGGCGGGCTTTCTCCCAAGGGCCGATCTGTTGCAGGGTCGGGCGGGACACGGCGAAGAGCGCGTCGATGTCCGCATCCAGCGAGTCGTCCGGCCGATCCCACACGACTCCGGTGCCGCCGAAATTCCAGTAGCGCGCGGAGCGATCCTCGTAGGCGCCGATCACATCCAGGCCGCCGTTCACGCCGGCCTCCAGAATGACGCCGTAGAGATGCTTCGGGTCCGACTCCGGGGCGACCCCGAGGGTCCGGAGAAAATGCCAGGCCTGCACGTAATTGCGGGACTCGAGCCCGGGTCGGTCGAGGATGCGCTGCAGGTGGGTCTTGGCGGAGGCGAAGTCTTTCGCTTCGAAGGCGGTGCGGGCGGCGATGAAGGTTGCCCAAGGTTCCTCCGCCGGAGCACCGGTCTTGCCCCACACCTCCCACGGCGCATCACCGAACATCAGCGCGCTCATTTCCGCGCTCAGGGTTTGCGGCGGGGGCGCGGGCTTTCGTTTGAAGGGATTGAACATCGGCTTTCCTCGGGATTGTCGGTCGAACCGGGGGCTAGTGATGGGGCGGATTGCCCGGTCGGCCTTCGTTTGTGGCGGATCGACCGGAGGAAGACGAGCCCTCCCAGCACCGCGCCCGCCAGCCCGACAGGGACTCGACTTGCCTCGAGGAATGCGACCGACCGCGCGGACTCCTCTCGCGGGAACCAGAGTTCCGCGAGCACGACCAGGATGAGGCACGCCGACACTGCGCCTCCACCAAGGCAGGCCAGCCACGTCAGGATTTTCGTTGTCGTTCCGAGCATCTTCACCGCTGTCCCCTGGTCGGTCGTCTGTCGACGGAGGTAAGTTCGCCGCTCATGCGGCAGATTCGACCTCTTCAGTTCTGGAGCAATCCTTCACCGGAGGGCTGTTCCATCAATTCAGTCGTGTGCTGTCGGGCGGCGGGTAGTCGGGCACTTCCCCAGCATTGGTGCTGGTCGTTGGTGCGGCAGCCTTCCGCTTCGGGAATGCACCGGACTTCGTCAGCAACTCGTAGAGGCACCGGTTGTACCGCTCGGCACGTGCGTACTTCTGTTCCGCCGCCGAGGTATCGAGGCCTCCTTCCGCACGGATCACGAACTCGTGACCGTCGTAAATGTACCAGGTGAGCGTGATCTCGTGGTCGCGCATCACCGTGTCGACCTCCGCCTGGCTGAGTCCGGGAACGTGCATCTCGTCGTAGGCCCCGGCGCTGATGCAGAGGAACTGGCACTTTCCGGCCTCGAGGTCCGCGCGGACCAGCGCGGCGATGTCCTCTGCCGGCGCCGCGGCGCGCGGCGGATGTGCACATCCGGTGATG